>JBDUEC010000089.1:0-8777 GCA_040002655.1 Rhodoglobus sp.
CTACCACCATCCGCCCGAACCGCGAGGGGGGAGTTGGTAGGGTCGGTTGCTGTGAACAACCCTCTGCAGCCGGGCTCCCTCGCCGGCAAACGCGCCCTCGTGACCGGCTCCTCCCGCGGCATCGGTGCCGACACCGTTTCCTACTTCGCGGCGGCAGGTGCACGCGTCGTCGTGAACTACCGCAACAAGGAGGCGCGCGCGCTCAAACTCGTCGCGCAGATCGAGGAGGCGGGCGGTTCCGCGATCGCCGTCGGAGCTGACCTGACGGATGCCGCATCTCTCGCCGGGCTCTTCGACACGATCACGACCGAACTGGGTGGGCTCGACATCCTGGTCATGAACGCCTCCGGAGGCATGGAGAGCGGCATGGCCGAGGACTACGCCATGCAGCTCAACCGTGACGCCCAGGTGTCGCTGCTTCGCGCGGCGCTGCCGGTGCTGGCGGATGGCGCGCGGGTGGTCTTCGTCACGAGCCACCAGGCCCACTTCATCAAGACGGTGGAGACGATGCCCGAGTACCTGCCGGTGGCGCTCAGCAAGCGCGCGGGTGAGGATGCCCTGCGCGACCTCATCCCGGAGCTCGAGGAGCGGGGCATCGGCTTCGTGGTCGTCTCGGGCGACATGATCGAGGGCACCATCACTGCCACGCTGCTGCAGCGCGCCAACCCCGGTGCGATCGAGGCCCGCAAGGAGGCCGCTGGGCGCCTGTACAACGTTCAGGAGTTCGCCGCAGAGGTCGCCCTGGCCGCCGTGGAGCCAATCCCCGAGAATCACACGCGCTATGTCGGCGACGTGAGCGATTTCGTCGGTGTGGAATGAAGGCATCCGACCTCGGCCTGCTTCGCAGCGTATCTGCACCGGCACTGCACCCGACGGGGGATCGCGCGGTCGTGAGCATGACACATCCTCACCTTGGATCGGACGCGAACGTCGGTCAGCTCTGGACCGTGCCACTCGACGGGTCTGGCGCCCACCGGCTCACCCGCGGCAAGAATGACGGCGCGCCCAGCTGGAGCCCGGACGGCCACGCCATCGCCTTCGTGCGAGAGGCCGGGGGAGCGGGGCAGCTGTTCATTGTCGACGCGCACGGTGGCGAGGCGATCCAGCTCACCGACCAGAAGCAGGGCATCGAGGATTTCCGCTGGTCGGATGACTCAACGCGCATCGCGTTCGTGGCACGAGTCGCCGAAGCCGGGCGCTATGGAACGGTCGAGGGCATCGCCGCCGGCGCCGAACCGGCTCGAAGGATGACCGGTCTCAACTACAAGGCCAACGGACTCGGCTACACGATCGACCGGCCAGCCCAGCTGTTCATCGTCACCGTGCCCGCCATCGACGTGGAGCCCGACTACAAGCCGGCTCCACTGGCCGACGGCTCGAAAGTGGAGCTGGAGCTCGCGCCCGAGGCGCTGCAACTGACCCACGGCAGCACGGATGTCGCGAGCCCCAGGTTTCTCGAGCACCACATCCTGTACGTCACGACGCCACCGCTCTCCACCGATCTGCGCGACGAGATCTGGACCGTGGCCACTGACGGTGAATCTGAGCCGCAGTTGCTCACCGGTGTCGATGCGAACCTCTCGATCGAATCGGTCGACGTCGCACCGGATGGCACGAAATACCTGCTCGCGCAGGACATGGGTGATGGCGGCCTCGACTTCGTGGCTCGCAACTCCGCGCTCTACCGGCTGGACGAGAGCGGGCCAACGCGCCTGACCGACCCAGAGACGATCGACCTCACGGGCAGCCAGGTGACGGCGCTGGCCGGGAAGGTGCTGGTCCACGACCGCACACGCGGGCGGGTGCGACTGATCGCGGTAACGGGGGATGGAGGCGTCGAGGAGCTGAGCACCGGCGACGTCGAAATATTGGGGCACGCGGCATCCGCTGGCCCGATGGTCGTCACGTTTGCCACCCCGGAGACGTTCGGAGACGTCGGAATCCTCGCCGACGGCGTGCTGACGCCGCTCACGGACTTCTCGGCAGAACTTCGCGCCACCGGCATCGTCGATCCTGTCGAGCTCACGGTCGCCGGCCGCGACGGCTACGACGTGCACGGTTGGATGGCTACTCCGACCGGTGAGGGGCCGCACCCCACGCTGCTGATGATCCACGGCGGGCCGTACGCGGACTACGGCGTGCACCTCTTCGACGAAGTGCAGGTCTACACGGATGCCGGCTACGCGGTCGTGTTCTGCAACCCGCGCGGCAGCGCCGGATACGGCCAGGCGCACGGCCGCGCGATTCGGGGAGCCATGGGCACCGTCGACCTCAGCGACGTACTGGACTTCCTGGATGGCGCCCTCGACGCCAACAGCAGCCTCGACCGGGAGCGCCTCGGAATTCTCGGCGGCTCGTACGGCGGGTATCTCACGGCGTGGACCATCGCTCACGACCACCGGTTCAAGGGCGCGATCGTGGAGCGCGGATTCCTCGCCCCGGAGTCGTTCGTCGGCTCATCGGACATCGGCTGGTTCTTCGGCCAGGAGTACACCGGCACCGAGCCGGAGCAGATCCGCGCACAGAGTCCGCAGGCTGTCGCACTGCAGGTGAAGACTCCGACCCTGGTCATCCACTCCGAGAACGACCTGCGCTGCCCGCTGGGCCAGGCCGAGACCTGGTACGCCACCGTCAAGCTGAACGGCGTCGAGGCCGAACTGCTGGTGTTCCCGGGGGAGAACCACGAACTCAGCCGGTCCGGTCGTCCGCGGCACCGGCTGCAGCGCTTCGACGCGATCCTCGACTGGTTCGGGCGCCACCTGTGACCGGTGTGCACCGCCTCGTTAGCCGGGTGCTGCTGTTCGACCGGGACGACCGCATCCTGCTGTTCCTCACCACCGCTCCCGACACGAGCGGCGTCGCACGCTGGCTCACGCCGGGCGGGGGAGTGGATGCCGGCGAGTCACACCTGGCGGGCGCCCTGCGCGAGCTTCGTGAGGAGACCGGCCTCGTGCTCGACCATCTGGACGGGCCGGTCTGGAGCCACGATTACGACGTTCAGTGGGATGCCGCCGACCACGCGACCGGGCACGCCGAGTTCTACACGGCCGTCACCGACGCCTTCGAGCCCTCCGACGCGGAGTGGACCGACGATGAGCGCGTGGACGTGCTCGAGCACCGCTGGTGGACCCTCACCGAGCTGATCACCACCAAGGAACCGTACGAGCCCGCCGAACTGGTGGACCTCGTGCGACGCCAGCTTCCATCCTGCTGAACCCGCCAAATCGAGGAGCACTCATGACCCACGCCCAGCCCGTCTACACCGCAGCGGATGTCGCGGCGCAACCGATCATCGACGTTGACAGCTTCAGCACGGACGATGCTGTCGATCTGGGCCTGATCGCCGTCGCGGTGATTCGGGAGTGGGACGTGAGCCTCGCCGTGGACGTCGTGCTGAACGGCGACCTCGTGTTCCGGGCGAAGCTCAAGGACACCGGCGCCGGCAACGACCCGTGGCTGGCGGGTAAAGCCGCCGTCGTGCGGGAGTTCAACGAGCCGTCGCTGCTGGTGAAGCTGCGCCACGAGGAGGCTGGTACGCCGTTCACGGATCTCGACCTCGATCACGACACGCTGAAGGCCCACGGCGGCTCGATGCCCATCCGTGTGCACGGCGAGGTCGTTGGAACGATCACCACCTCAGGCGAACCGGATGTGGTCGACCACGAGGCGACGGCGGAGGCCGTTCGGCGATATCTGGCCCGCTGAGCGCGTTCCTGTGAGGTCCATCCACCAAACCGCACACTTCCGTGCGTTTTCGACCTCCGATAATGCACATTATGTCAGGTTGAAGTTGCTCTGATTGCACTTTTTGCAATCGGAGTCGCCCGCCCTGATCCTGAGCAGAAAACATGGCCACGGCACTCAAATCCGCCTCACTTCTTGTTCTGGCTAGTTCGGATTCTTCGACGGCCCTCGCCACGACTTTTCTGGACAAACGCTGAAGCAGCGACACAGCCGTAGAGCGCACCCAGAGCCACTCCCCTACGGTTGCTCTGGTGAAGAGTAGTCAGGAACACGGCTGGGCCACGGTGTCGCGCGAGCTCGCGTACCGAGGTCGGACCACGCTCGTGAACCACACTGTCAGACTCAACGACGGCAGCGAGGTCGTCTATGAGGTCGATCAGAGCATCCCTTTCGCGGTCGCGACGCTCGTGCTGGACGGTGAGGATGTGCTGCTGGCGCGTCAATACCGGTACCCACTCCGACGGTGGATCTTTGATCTGCCCGGTGGCGCCGGACGAGAGGGCGAGGAGCCGATCGCGGCCGCGCAGCGTGAACTCGAAGAGGAACTCGGCATCATCGCGAACGACCTGCGTCCTTTGCACACGTTCTCGATGAATCCAGGTCGGTACGAGTGGCCAGTACACATCTTCCTCTCTGCGTCGGGTACCCAGACTGGAATCGCCAACGACGGTGACCCCGCCGAACGAGTCCGGCTCGCGAAGATGAGTCTTTCCGAACTCGATCGATTGATCGCCCAGGGCGACATAATCGACCCCACGCTTCTCGTTGCTCGCGCGATAGCGGCCGCCTCCGGCGCACTTCCGCCTCTCGGTACCACACTCCCCCGCTGATTTGGCCGTCGCGACCAGGTAATCACGTTCGCGAATTAAACCGCTGCGATTGCCCTCCGGCGGGTAGACCTGCATGAACACAACCACGCGATGGAATCGACGCCGAGCCGCTAAAGTACCGGCTAAGCATTCATTAGCAGGGGGACTCGCATGGTGCTGTCGACGCGGCGGTCTCGCCTTCTCGGACTGGGGAGCCTCGGGCTCGGTGTCGTCGGTGCGGTCGGCATGCTGGCGGTCGCGGCGCCGGCTGGCGCAGCACCCACACAGCTAGACATCCCTGTCGTAGTAGTGCACACCACGAACGAGAACTTCTCCAACGGGAGCTACCCGGGGTGGGCGCCGGAAGGACCTGCGACATTCCCGAGCATTGTCGCAGCCAACCAAGACACGTCGTACGTGGTGCAGAGCTATCAGCCGGACCTCTCAAAGGTGCCCGTGGGGTGCTCTGCCAAACTTTTGTCCTTTCGTGTCGATGTTGAGGCACTGCAGATCCTGCAAGGCCAGACGGCGCAGATCGGGTACTTCGTGGGGACGCCCGCAAAGGCAGTGGCGGGCACCACGCAATCATTCGAGGGCACGGCGATCGTGGACCCCGACCCCGGCGGCTTTTTCCATCTGTATCAGGTGGGTAGCGGCCTCGACGGCACGCTGACGATCACGCTCCCGTCGCCGATCACACCCGACGCCGTACCGTTCGGTTGGGTGGGACTCGACCTCGACGGCCCGGCGCGGGGCCCACTGTGGCAGATCAACTCGGCGAGCTACCAGGCCGACATCACCTGTCCGGAGCAGGAGCAGGAGCAGGGGCAGGGGCAGGAGCAGTCGCTGGCCGTCACGGGGCCCGCATCCGTTGCGCCGATCGGCGCGGCCGGATTCGTGCTCGCGGGGGTCGGCGCAGTGCTCATCGCCCGTTCGCGCCGCACACCGGAACGGTGACGAATAACCATCCGACCGGAGCAGTCGCTTTGAGTGAAAACGGATAACGGTCTTCACCAGTAGTAGTCACGGCGAACAACCTTCGGTGCCGCCTAGGCTGTTACGCACTTGCTCAAATGCGGCGAGCGACTGCTAGGGAGCAAATGTGGAGTCGTCTTCGTGGGAGTTTGAGGCCAAGTATCAGGACTGGGTGCCCGGTCTCGCGATGATGCGCGATGCGCTCATCCAGCAGCTTTCCGATGCGGACCTTGGCAAGAACGTCGGTGGAAACAGTCTCACCTGGGGTCAACTGATCGACGATTGCGCGCAGATGCAGCGTTCCTACCTCGATGCCTTCAGCAGTCTGGATCAGACGTGGGCTCCCCCGCGATCTCCCCACCAGCATCCGAGTACCGTTGCTGAGATCCTCGATCAGTTCCACGCGGTCGATCGCGAGCTGGCAGTTGTACTCGACGCATTCTCGGGAGACGACTGGGATGCCGTGATCGCTCGCCCGGACGACACCAAACGCACCCGCCGTGGACAACTCGAGCTATACTCACAATTCATGCTTATCTTCCTCGGCAAGGCCAGTGTCTATGCGCGGGCACAAGGCCACGTTATCCCCCCGTCGCTGCAGATTTTCGTCGGCTGAGCCATCGCCGACCGCCGCCATGGATCAGCAGCCCCGCCGTCCCCACGCGCGACCGAGGGCTTTGGTGCCAGGCGGTTTGCCGTTTGAGATATTTGTGAGTTGTGAGGAAGTGGACTGAATGAAATCAATGACTGTCACGGCGTATGGCGATGCGGATGTAATTCACGCGATCGAACGCCCAGAGGTACCGCCCGGCGTGGGTGAAGTCAGCATCACGGTCAGTCACGCTGCGGTGGGGCTGATCGACGTCCTGATCCGCCGCGGAGTTTTCGCGGACCACGATGGCATCCAACGCCCGCCTTTCGTTCCGGGGCTCGAGACCGCTGGCACCATTCGCGCGATCGGGGAAGGAGTGTCCGACTTCCGCATTGGCGAACCGGTCGCGACCCTGACAGTGCTGGCTCACGGCGGCTACGCCGAAGTCGTCACCGTTCCGGCCTCTCTTGTCATTTCACTCGAGGGGCACTCCATCGATCCGGTTCAAGCTGTCGCAGCGTTACCAAACGCAACGACGGTGCACCTCGCGCTCAGCCGCGCGATCCGCTTCCCCAGCGCGGCGCGGATCCTGGTGCACGGCGCCTCCGGAGCTCTCGCTTCAGTCGTGCCCGCCGTAGCCCGGCAGCTGGGCGCGAGCGAAATCATTGGAACGGTCCGCAGCGAGCGCCTCGCAACGGCTCGTCCGGGCGGGTTTGACCGCCTGGTTGCATCCGAATCGTTCGCGAAGGAACTCGCCGACTTGCGTTTCGATGTCATCGTGGATGCCATCGGCGGTGCGATCCGCGAGGCGTCGATACCGCTCCTTGCACACATGGGACGCCTTCTCGCCCTCGGAAGTGCCGGAAGTGATCACGGCGCAATGCTCGACTCGAACCAGCTGTGGCTCGCCAACGCCGGAGTTGTCGGATTCAACGTCGGCCTCTTCTTCACCCAAGAACCCAATGCCGCCCGGGATGCCGCCCTCGCGGTGCTCCCGCTGCTTGCCGATAAACGGCTCCATCTCGACACCACCACACTGCCACTGGCACAAGCGGCCCGCGCACATCAGATGCTGGAAGACCTACCTGCCAACGGCCGCGTGATACTCAGCGTCTGATCCAACACTTCTCGTGTCCACAATCCAGGCTCAGGTCGCCAGTTCGGCCAGCAACTCTTTTTGAATCGATGTCGATCCATCGCATTCCCAATCGACCTTAGGGTGAGACGGAAAGTCCGTCGATAAAGGAAAACCACCATGCGAAAGATCATCGTTTCGGAATTCATCTCGCTCGACGGCGTCGTCGACTCCCCCGGCGCAGGCGACCACCCGGAAGCTGGCTGGACGTTCAAGCAGGTCGCCACCGATAACGAGGTCTACGAAGACAAGGGTCGCGAGCAGGAAAAGGCAAGCGCCCTCCTGATGGGTCGGATCAGTTACGACGAGTTCGCACCGGTCTGGCCGAGTCTGGAGGAGTTCGCCGGATATAACGCGATGCCCAAGTACGTCGTTTCCGCGACCCTCGAGAACCCGGAATGGCACAACACCTCTGTGCTTCGCTCATTGGACGACGTGCGCCGACTCAAGGACAGTGACGGCGGCGACATCTACGTGCCCGGCAGCCCGGCGCTGGTCAAGAGCCTCTCAGCCGCGGGGCTCGTCGACGGCTACGACCTGATGATCTTCCCCGTGCTGCTTGGGGCGGGTAAGCGGCTCTTCGGCGCCGACGAGGGTACCCCATTGTCAAAGCTGCGCCTCGTGGAGCACAAGCTCTACTCCAATGGCGTCGTGCACGCGGTCTACGACGTTGAGCGTTGAGGCGCACAACCAGGTGCCCCGCTGAGTGAGGGCGAGTCGGGTGCACGGCTTGTACGCGACGATGCGGCGCCTGCGGAGACCTCGAGGATCATCTCGAGCCCGTCTTCGTCGTCCCACTGTTCGCCGACCTCTCTGAATCCATAGCCCTCGACCAGGGATCGTGACGCACGGTTGTCCGGGCTGATCGTGGCGCGAACGATTTGGACGGTCGGCTGAGTGCCAGCAACAAAGAGCAGAGTCTCGAGCGCCTGTCTGGCGTAACCTCTTCGTCGGTATACCGGGTCGATCCTGTAGCCGATCTCGACCATGCCGGCGTCGTCGGGTGCGCCGTGGAATCCGGCCAGACCAACAGGGGAACCCAGGCCGGCAATCCAAGCGAATCGGGTCACCCAGGGCGCATCCGATGGCGTCTCAATGACCTGCGTGCTCCTCATGCGCCAGAGCCCGATGCATTCCTCGCCCAGAAGGTAGGGCGTGAGAGCGAGGGGATCATCAGATCCTGCTTCTCCTAGCGCCAGCGCGTGAAGAACTGCCTCAGGCACGGCTACGAGGCTCAATTGCGATTGGTCGCGCGAGGGGTGGTGCCACGGCTGGCTGGTCACGGTCATTGGAACCATTCTCCCAGCCCGCTCGGCAGCGGCGCGTTCAGTGGGACAGATGCGATTTGGCCAAGATGCCCATCTCACCAACTCCCCCACCGCGCATCCTCAATAAAGCCGAGGAACGATCCTGTACTTCACCTGTGCGGTGTACTCGTCCCACAGCTTCCCGTACTTCGCTCGGCACACCTTGTCGTCGTCGGCTTGGCGGCTGACGAAGAGCGCGACGTAATAGATCGGGT
>JBDUEC010000090.1:0-8602 GCA_040002655.1 Rhodoglobus sp.
TACCATGTCCCCCATAAGGAGGCCAAGGGTTTGTGAATACTGTTCAGTGCACGTACTCGAGAAGATCGAGCCCAACCGTGCGCATCGCATCCAGAACCCGCAGTCGCGCCTGCAGCCCGTCATCGTTGAATTGGATCGAAACCGAGTAGGAGACCGCGCGGCTGGAGCCGCGCAGCGCGCCGGCTTCTGCGCGCACCCCCGCATCCGTTCCCGTCTTGTTGACGAGCAGGGTGTTGTGGTCGGTGCCGCGGTGCGAGAGTGGGTCGAGACCAAACGCACTCGCGACCATGGACAGGTCGCTGTTCAATGAGAGCCAGCCCATGACCCGCTGGCTGGTGAGTGGGTCGACGATCTCGTTGCGGGCGAGCGCGCCGAACAGCCAGCTCAGCTCGGCCGTCGAGCCCACCGAGAGCTGGGGCGCGTCATCGGGCCCGCGACTGTCGCGCACGAGGTCGAGCAGCGCGGTGCGCATAAGTCCGAGCGACTCGGTGCGGGTGCGCACTGCGGCGAGCCCCACCTGGCGCAGCAGCACATTCGTCGCCAGGTTGTCACTGTTCGCACCGACCAGCGTGGCCAGGTCGGCCACCGGCAGCGATGGCGCCTGGAGGTGCTGCCAGATCCCCGAATCGCCCACGTAGTCACGCGGTGTCTTGTCGAGAATGCCGAACCCGGAGAAGTCCCGGCTGGTCAGCCGGGCAGAGACCTCGATGAGCAACAGGATCTTGCCGATGGATGCGGTCGGCAGCACGATGCGATCATCGATCGCCACGAGAACCCTGCCCGAGTTCAGGTCGACGACGTTCGCGGAAACCTGGGCGCCCTCATACGCGAGCTTTCCGAGCGCGGTGAACGTACTGGAGAAGGCCCTGCCCTCTCCAGTTCCTGCGTGCCGTGCCGATCGGGGGGTTCGTACACGGTCCGAGCGCTCGCGAGTTCTCGCTGTTTCTACCAAATAGTGACGCGGTCTTTCGGGTCGAGCCAAAGGTCATCTGAGTCGGTGACACCAAATGTCTCATAGAACTCGTCGATGTTGCGCACGATCTGGTTGCAACGGAACTCATTGGGCGAATGCGGGTCGATCGAGATCAGGCGGATCACCTCTTCGTCGCGTGCCTTCTGCTGCCAGGCCTGCGCCCAGGAGAGGAAGAATCGCTCGGCTCCGCTGAGCCCGTCGATCACGGGTGGCTCCTGGCCCGCAAGCGAGATCAGGTACGCCTTCCAGGCGATGGACAGTCCACCGAGGTCGCCGATGTTCTCGCCGATCGTGAGGGCGCCGTTCACGTGGTGGTCCGGCACCTGCCTCGGCGCCAGTGCGTCGTACTGGGCGATCAGGGACTTGGTGCGCTGCTCGAACGCGGCCTTGTCATCCGCTGTCCACCAGTCGGTGAGGCGCCCGTCGCCGTCGTACTTCGAACCCTGGTCGTCGAAGCCGTGGCCGATCTCGTGGCCGATGACCGCGCCGATCGCGCCGTAGTTGGCCGCCGCATCCCTGCTCTCGTCGAAGAACGGAAACTGCAGGATTGCCGCAGGGAACACGATCTCGTTGAAACCGGGGTTGTAGTACGCGTTGATGGTCTGTGGGCTCATGAACCACTCGTCGCGGTCGAGCGGCTTGCCGATCTTTCCGAGCTCGCGCTGGAACTCGAACTCGCTGGTGGCGCGCACGTTGCCGATGAGGTCGTCCACCGCGATGTGGAGCGACGAGTAGTCCCGCCACTTCACCGGGAATCCGATCTTGGGGGTGAACTTGTCGAGCTTCTCGAGCGCCCGCGTGCGGGTCTCTGCGGTCATCCAGTCGAGCCCGGAGATGCTCTGCCGGTAGGCCTCCACGAGGTTGGCGACCAACTCGTCCATCGCGATCTTCGCGGCCGGCTTGAAGTGCCGCTCGACGTAGATCTTGCCGATCGCCTCGCCGAGGGCTCCCTCCACGAGCGAGACGCCGCGCTTCCAGCGGGCACGCAGCTCAGGGGTGCCGGTAAGCGTCTTGCCGTAGAAGTCGAAGTTCGCCTCCACGAAGTCCTTCGAGAGGTAGGCGGCATTCGAGCGGATGACTTGCCACGCGAGCCAGTCCCGCCAGGCATCGAGGTGGTCGGCCGACAACACCGACTCGAGCCCGGACATGAAGCTGGGCTGTCGTACCACCACCTCGTCGAACGATTTGTCTGGCACTCCGAGCGCGTTCAGCCAGATGTCGAGGTCGACCTCGCCGACCAGCGCGTTCGCCGCCGGCCACAGCATCGGGTTGTAGGTGGCCTCGCTGTCGCGCGACTTCACGTTGTCCCAGTGGTGACCCGCAACGAGCGTTTCGAGGTCGAACACGCGCTGCGCCCGGGCGGCGGGCTCATCCAGGCCGGCGAGCGCCAGCATCCGCTCGAGGAATGCCAGGTACTTGGTGCGCGTCTCCGCGAACTTCTCCTCGCGGTAGTACGACTCGTCGGGCAGCCCGAGGCCGCCCTGCTCCACGAACACCAGGTAGCGCTCCGGGTCGCCTGGGTCGTTGTCGACGAACAGCTGGAAGAACCCGCTCGAGCCGCCGCGCTCCAGCCGCCCGAGCGTCTCGAGCAGCGTCGGGATCGAGTCGACCTTCTCGGCCTCGGCGATCAGCTCGGCGATCGGCTGCGCTCCGAGCGCCTGCGCGCGCGCCTCGTCGAGGAAGCTCGCGTACAGGTCGCCGACCTTGCGCGCTTCCGTGCCCGGGTCGGCGCTCTGTGACTCGACGATGATGTCGCGCACCGCCTTCTCCGACTCCTCGGCGAGTATCAGGAAGGAGCCGTAGCGGGCCTTGTCTGCGGGGATCTCCGTGCGCGTGATCCACGTGCCGTTGACGTGCCGGTAGAGGTCGTCCTGGGGGCGAATCGCCGCGTCCAGGTCTGCGGTGACGATGCCGGAAGTAAGGGGAGTTTCGGAGCTCATGGGGTCAAGCCTAGGCTCCCCAGCGCGCGCGTAGGCTGAGGCTCATGACGGCACTGAGCGCACTCTTCATCGGCGGCAACGGCATCATCAGCTCGTCGGTGTCGAAGCTCGCTGTCGAACGCGGAATCGACCTGACGTTGCTCAATCGCGGCACATCCACGACCCGACCGGCTATCGAGGGCGCGCGCCATCTCACGGGCGACGCGGGCGACGCCGCGTCCATCGCAGCGGCGGTGACGGGCAAGGAGTTCGACGTCGTGGTGAACTTTCGCTCGTTCCTTCCCGAGCAGGTCGAAGCGGATGTCGCCACCTTCTCCGGAAACGTGGGCCAGTACGTCTACATCTCGTCGGCATCCGCGTACCAGAAGCCGGTTGGGCACCTGCCGATCACGGAGTCCACGCCCTTGCGCAACCCGTGGTGGGAGTACTCGCGCAACAAGATCGCGAGCGAGGACGTGCTGGTCGCGGCGTACCGCGCGACCGGGTTCCCGGCCACGATCGTGCGCCCCTCGCACACCTATGACGAGACGCTCATCCCGATGGACGGCGGCTGGACCGTGATCGACCGGATGCTGCGTGGTGCACCCACGGTCGTGCACGGTGATGGCACCTCCCTGTGGACCCTCACCCACTCCCGCGACTTCGCGAAGGCATTCGTCGGGCTGCTCGGACTGCCGTCCGCCATCGGGGACAGCTTCCAGATCACGTCGGACTTCGTGCACACCTGGGACGAGATCGCCATGACCCTCGGCCGAGCGGCCGGGGTCGAGCCGAACATTGTGCACGTGGCATCCCAGACCATCGCCCGCGAGCTGCCGGACTGGGGGCCGGGCCTGCTCGGCGACAAGGCCCACTCGGTGATCTTCGACAACACCAAGGTCAAGCGCCACGTGCCCGGCTACGTCGCCACGATTCCGTTCGCCGAGGGCGCCCGCGAGATCATCGACTGGTACCGAGCGGATGCCTCCCGCCAAGTCGTGGACCACGCGCTGAACGCGACGCTCGACGCGCTCGCGGCGAGCGTCTAGGCAGGGACGCGCGCCGAACCCTCGGACGTGCAAACTGCACATCGGCGGGGTGTGGGACGCAGCAGGGGCTCGCGGGTCATTGCGGCAGCGACATCCACGTCCTTACAGTCGACATGTGGAATCGGCTTCTTCGAGGGTCGCCGGCGGAGCCGGCTCGAGCCTCGCTGCGCGGCGACTCCTGCTGGCCTATCTCTCGTTCGCCCTCGTCAGCCGCCTTGCCGACGCGAACCCCCACCCGGACTTCTGGTATGCCCTGTGCGTGATTGCCTGTTTCGTACTACCGGCCTGGTACGCCCTCGGACGGTGGCCCGCCGCCTGGGAGCGCATGCCGGTGCTGCTTCTGCTCGTCCAGGCCGTGGCGACCTACACGCCCCTGTTCGTTTTCGGGCACCAGTGGGTGGGCGGTGTGGACGGCCTGCTGGCCGGACTCGCGCTCGTGGTGCTGCCCACCCGGGTCAGGTGGTGGATTCTCGGCGCACTGGCGGGTACGGAACTGCTCGCTTGGTTGCGCGTGGGGCTTCCGTACGAGCCCGGGTACCACGCCGCGATCTGGTTGATGGTTGCCTACTTGAACGTCGCGCTCGGGTACTTCGGGCTAACTACAGCTACTCGTCTGCTCGAGCGACTCGAAGTGACAGCCGAGGTGCTGGCCGACGCCGCGGTCGATCGTCAACGACTGGCGACCGCGGCCGGACTGCAAGCCACAATCCTTGGTCGTCTCGGTGACGTGCAAGTGCACGCGGCTGCCGCTCTGGAGACGGATTCGCCCGAGGCGACAGAGACCCAGCTGCGCCTCGTGGGGGACGCGGCGCGCGATGCTGCGGCCTCGGCGCGCCGCATCGTCTCCGTCATCCCGGAGCCGGCGATACAGCCAGCGGATGATGGATACGCAACTCCCTCGTTCGCCCAACGGATCGTGCTGGGCGTGGCCCTGCTGTTTGCGCTGCAGTTCTTGATGAACACTGTCTTCCCCGTGCCCGGCAGCACGGGAGCCACTCCGCTGACGAATGTCATCGCGATCGTCATTGCCGTCACCATGGTGGCAATCCAGGTGCACCACTCGCGGGCGCGTTCCGGCGCGCGGCCGAGCGGGTGGGCGTGGACACTGCTCGTGCAGTTCGTGCTGTGCTTCGCTCTCTATCCGATCTTCGGCGTGGCCAGCACCACCCTCATACCGTTCGTCTGCGGGAGCATCCTCCTGCTGGTGAACCATCGGGTGCGCTGGGCGCTCGCCGGCGCTGTGATCGTCAGTGTGCCGGCCCTCACTCTTCTCAGCCCGTCTGACCTGGCAAGTGACCTGCAACTCCAATGGGGGATCTATGCTGGCGCCACCGGCGCCGCAGCCAGCCTCGTCATCTACGGGCTCGGGCGGTTCGTGCGCGCCGCTGCAGCATTGGCCGCAGGGCGGGCGGAATTAGCCGATGTCGCGGTCACCCGAGAACGGGTGCGAATTGCACGCGACACCCATGACGCGCTGGGCCTCGCGCTTTCGACGATTGCCCTGAAGAGCGATCTCGCCTACGCCCTTCTCACGAGGGACCCCGCGCGGGCGCGGCGAGAGATCGTGCAGACCATTCACCTCTCGCGCACCGTCGCGGCGGACGCCGCCTCGATCGTGCACGGGAGCCTGCAGCTTCACCTCGACGCCGAGCTCGATTCGGCACGAGGGGCCCTGGACGCCGCCGGGGTCGCAGTAACCATTTCGCGCGAACAGATTCCGCTCAGCGCCGATGCGGAGACGGAGCTCGCCTCGATCCTGAGGGAGGCCGTTGTCAATGTGCTCAGACACAGCGATGCCCACTCCTGCTCGATCAGCATCTCGGCGACCACGGACAACCTCGAGCTCACGGTCATCAACGACGGCGCGCGGGCATCCGGTGGGGATGGACCCGTCGGTCGGGGGCTGGACAACATCCGGGATCGCGCGGTCGCGCTGGGCGGGACCTCGCACGCGACAGCACACGACGGCACCTTCATGCTGCGGGCGCGCCTGCCTCGTGCGACGTGCGCGACCGCGGAGTCCGAGCCCACGACGGTGACGTCGTGATCCGGGTGCTGCTCGCGGAGGACTCCGCGATACTTCGCGACACTCTGCTCGCAGTGCTCGGCCTGCAGGACGATATCGAGATGGTCGCCGACGTAGGAACCGGGCCTGAGATCGTTCCGGCCGCGCGCATCCACCGGCCCGACGTCGCCGTGCTCGATATCGACCTTCCCGGACTCGACGGCGTCTCGGCCGCGGCGCAGCTGGCGCGCGAGGTCCCGGAATGCCGGGTGCTGATTCTTACCGCTCTCGCGCAGCCCGCGAACCTGCGGGCTGCACTCGATGCGGGAGTCGCCGGATTCCTCGCTAAAGACACCTCGGCGAACGAGCTGATTGCCGCGATCCGCAAGATCGCGGACGGCGGCCGCGTCGTCGAATCCGGGCTCGCCCTAGCCGCCCTCGAGGCCGCTCCGAGCCCGCTGACTGAGCGCGAGACTGAGGTGCTACGGCTGCACTCCGCGGGAATGGACCCCCGCGACATCGCCGCCCACCTGTTCCTGTCCTATGGCACGGTGCGCAACTATCTCGCCGCAGCGACGGACAAGCTCGGCGCCCGCAATCGCACGCACGCCGCGATCATCGCAAACGAACGCGGATGGCTCGGCTGAGCCATCCGCGTTCGTTCTGTCGGTGAACCGGCTATTCGCCCGCGACCAACTTCGCCAAGTTGTCGAGTTCGTTCGCGCGACCGTCGAGCAGCCGTTGGGTCCAGACCTCGTCGTGCAGCGGCTCGACTTCCATCACGATTCGGGTGCCGTCGCCGGCTGGCTCGAGATCGACCGTGGTGAGCTGCTCGTACGGTTCGTGGTCGGGCACGAAGTCGATGAGCGACCGATAGGCCAGGCGCTTCGGCCGGGCCACCTCGGTGAAGTGCTTTCGCGACTCGGTGGCCAGCGGCATCCCGTACTGCTCCATGAATGCGATCTGCTCCGGCCCCAGCGCCGTCATGGTGTACACGAGCTCGCCCTCCGGCTTGAGGTCGAGGCTGGTCACATCCGTGCGGAAGCCATCCGGCGCCCACCACTGCGAGATACCCTCGCCGGTGGTCCACAGTTCCCACACCCGGTCCGGTGCGGCCTCGACGGTGCGTTCAATGGTGGTCATGGCTCTCCTTCGGTCTCGCCAGGGTCTCCGTCGCCCGGCACGTGTCCAGAATCGCGCCACGGATGCTTCGGCGGTAGTGCCCGCCGCCACGAGTGAGCAGCCCCACCTGCACACCCCCCACGTGCAATTCGCACATGAGCGTCCCACTCCAGACGTCAGCCGACACGGGGGCCAGCCGTCGTGTTTCCCGCGTGGAACACGCTCGTGAAGCCGACCGACTTCGGAGTGCCGCCGGCCAACAGCTCCAGGATCGCCCGGCCCGCAGCGCGTCCCTTCTCCACTCCGGGCTGCACCATCGTCGTCAGGTCGTAGGGCACGATGTCGGCGCGGATGCCATCGAAGCCGACGACGCTCACATCGTCGGGAACGCGCATCCCGAGTTGCTCCGCCGCCCGGATGACCCCCACCGCGAGTAGGTCGCTCTGCGCGATGACGGCAGTTGGCGGATCGACCTCGAGCAGCGCCAGCCCGGCGGCGATGCCCTCCTCGATGCTGCTGCCGCTCGCCACCCACCCGCCGAGGAGCGGGTACACGTCCCGAGCGCCGCGCAGGCGTTCGAGTGCAGTGAAGCCGGTGCCCGAGGTTTCGCGCTCGGCCGGCAGTGCGCCGGCCGACTTACCCGCATCGATCGGCAGGGTCACGACCGCCACCCGCACGTGCCCGAGATCCTTGAGGTGCTGCGCCGCGACGCGGGTCGCCGCACGGTTGTCCAGGTCGATGGCGAGCACGCCGTCCATGTGCTCGGCCTCGACCGCGACCATCGGGATGCCCCGGCGGCGCAGGGTGGCGACCGAGTCGTCGAGGCGCGTTCCGCAGCCCACCAGCACCACGGCATCCATCGGCGCGACGGATACCCCGGAGTCGCCGGTGCCGTGATCGGTGAGCAGCAGCAGGCCGACGCCGCCGACCCCGGCTTCATCGGCGATGCCGTCGAGCAGCGCGACGTTCATGGGGTCGCGGAACGCGTCTCGCAACCGATCCTCCATCACGACGGCGATGATGCCAGAGCGGCCCTGGCGCAACGAGCGCGCCCGGGGGTCGGGTCCCGCGTAGTCGAGCGCGGCCGCCGCCGCGAGCACCTTGTCACGGGTGGCATCGGAGACCGGGCCCGCGCCGCTGAACGCGAGGGATGCCGTGGACACCGACACCCCGGCACGCGCGGCCACGGCCGCGAGCGTTGGCCGCGCGCTTGCCTCTGTTCCCATGGACTGTTACCTTAGTCGAATCGATTCGGTCGAATCGATTCGATTGCCGCCAAGTACCATCAGGAACACCATGTCGCAGCCAGCCCCAGCCCTCACTCGTCGCCAGATAGTCGCCTGGCGCAATGCGGTCTTCGTGATCTTCGCCATGCCGGGCATCGCGATTGCGAGCTGGGCATCCCGGCTGCCGGCGGTCAAGCAGACGCTCGGCATCGACCTCAGCCAGGCTGGCCTCCTCATCTTCGGCATGGCGGCCGGCTCGATCATCGGACTCGTCGCCTCAAGCCACGTCATCGCCCGCCTCGGCGCCC
>JBDUEC010000091.1:0-8578 GCA_040002655.1 Rhodoglobus sp.
TGACAAAAGTCACGCCGCATTCGTGACGCGCGTGTGAGGCCTGCCGCGGCGGGTTGGCGTTGGATGGACCCATGACCAACACCATCACCTCGCCCGTCGCGGCATCCACCGGCACGACGCTGCCGGCGATCGCCGCCCGCGGGCTCGTCAAGCACTACGGAAAGGTCCGTGCCGTGAACGGCATCGACCTCGTGGTCGAGCCGGGCGAGATCGTCGCCTTCCTCGGCCCGAACGGCGCCGGCAAGACCACCACGATCGACATGCTGCTCGGCCTTGCGCGGCCAGACAGCGGCTCGGTCGAGGTCTACGGCATGACGCCTCGCGCCGCGATCTCCCGCGGCCTCGTCTCCGCAGTGATGCAGAGCGGCGGACTGCTCGATGACCTCACCATCCGCGAGACGGTGCAGCTCACCTCGACGTTGTTCGTCGACTCGCGACCGGTGGACGAAGTGCTCGACCGCGCCGGCATCCTCGAGATCGGCGACCGCCTGGTGAAGAAGTGCTCCGGCGGCCAGAAGCAGCGGCTGCGGTTCGCCATGGCGCTGCTCTCCGACCCGGGCCTGCTGATTCTGGACGAGCCGACAACCGGGATGGACGTCGAGGGTCGCCGGGACTTCTGGAACGCCATTCGCGAGGACGCGAAGTCCGGTCGCACGGTGATCTTCGCCACCCACTACCTGGACGAGGCTGACGCGTACGCCGACCGCATCATCCTGGTACGCAAGGGCGAGATCGTGGCCGACGGTAGCGCCGCCGAGATCAAGAACCTCGCGGCGGGCCGCATCGTTCGCGCCTCGCTGGACGATCCGGACGAGAAGGCCTTGCGCGCGATCCCCGGCGTCGAGCAGGTGGATGCCCGCCCAGACGGCGTGCTCGTGCGCACCAAGGACTCGGATGCCGTGGCCCGCTACCTGCTGACGCAAACGGCAGCGCGCGACCTCGAGATCACCTCACACAACCTCGAGGACGCGTTCATCGCCCTCACGTCCGACGGCGACGCCGACGCGTCCATCGCCGACAGCAAGGAGTAGGGCCATGACCACCATCTCGACCATTTCGACAACAGACCAGCGGCTCGGCCGCACCGCGCCCGCCCTCGGGGGATTCAACTTCAGCTTCCTCTGGATCGAACTCAAGCGCCGCCTTCGCAACCGTCGCACGCTGGTGTTCACGGTCGTCATGCCCGTCGCCCTGTTCCTGATCGTGGGGCTCCCCCTCAAGGACACTCCGCTCACCGCGACCGCGATCAAGGACGGCGGCCTGTCGGTCGCGGCCTACATCCTGATCTCGATGGCGGTCTACGGGGCCATGGTGGCATCCACTGCGGCCGGCGGAGTCGTGGCGATCGAACGGGCGAGCGGCTGGAGCCGGCAGCTGCGGCTCACGCCGCTCAACCCGGTCGCCTACATTGCGATCAAGGTGCTCTCGGGGCTGGCGCTCGGACTCATCGCGGTGCTCGGCACGTTTGCCGCCGGCATGATCTGCGGCGTGACGATGTCTGTACAGGCGTGGATTCTGTGCGGCCTCGCCGCCTGGCTCGGCTCGCTCGTGTTCACGGCGCTCGGCCTGTTCATCGGCTACCTGGTGCCCTCGGACAACGTGATGCAGTTCCTGGGCCCGATCCTCGCGATCCTCGCGCTGTTCGGCGGGCTGTTCACGCCGCTGAACCAGTTCCCCGAGGTCGTGCAGAACATCGCGAAGTTCACCCCGGTCTACGGCCTCGGTGAGATCGCCCGTGCTCCGCTGACCGGAGACGCGTTCGACTGGTGGGCTGTGCTCAATGTGATCGCGTGGCTCGTCATCTTCAGCGTCGGGGCCGCCCTGGTCTTCCGCCGCGACACCCAGCGGGTCTGAGCATGGCGACGACGGAGCGCTCCGCCCCCAGCTGGGCGGGGCGCTCCGTCGCGCCCGGCGGTATCGTCGCTCGCATGGAGTTCCCCCGCGAGAGCATCGGCCTCGGTCGTCCGGCGGCGAGCGTGTGGGCAAGCGTGGTCGCCGTGGGCTCGCGGCGCTGGTACTTCGGCGGCGTGGTCAGCCTGATCTGGCTGGTGAACACCGGCTTCGACCTCTACGGCCAGTACCCCGGGCTCGCGGATCGCATCATCGTGACCGGGTTGCTCGGGCTCTACAGCGCCGCCTTCCTGGCAATTCCGCCCACCGCCTGGGCCATGCCACATCGCTTCCGACTTCTCCTGCCGACCGCCCTCTGGGCGCTGTCGTTCGCCTTCTTCCCCTGGCTCGGCTGGGACGTGACGACCCTCTGGGCGTACGTTGGCGTCTCAGCTGCCCTGTGCCTCCTGCCGTTCCGTCTCACGCTCGCCTACATCGCCGTGCTGACCGCGGTGACCGCGTTCGGCATCGTGCAGGCCGGGGCGACCGGTGACGCGATCTTCTACTTCCCGGCCCTGGTGGCATCCATCTCGCTGATGATGGCCGCGTTCGGCCGGGTGATCGGCAGCATGAACCAGCTGCGGGCGACGCAGCACGAGATGGCGCGGCTGGCGGTAGAGCAGGAGCGCTCGCGGGTCGCGCGGGACATGCACGACATCCTCGGCCACTCCCTCACCGTGATCACCGTGAAGGCGGAGCTCGCAGGGCGCCTCGTCGAGAGCGACCCGGAGCGGGCCGCCAAGGAGATCACCGAGGTCGAGGAACTGGCCCGCGGCGCACTCGCCGACGTGCGCTCGACGGTCGCCGGCTACCGCGGGGTGAGCGTCGCCTCAGAACTCGTGAACGCACGAACCGCCCTCGAAGCCGCCGGGATCGAGGCGACGCTGCCGGGGAGCGTGGACGTGGTACCCGCCGTCTATCGCGAGCTGTTCGGCTGGGTGCTGCGCGAGGGCGTGACCAACGTGGTGCGACACTCGGGGGCGACCCGGTGCGTGGTCGAACTCGGGGACAGGTTCGTGCAGGTCAGCGACAACGGCACGGGGGCGACGGATGCCACGGCGGGCTCCGGTCTGGTCGGCCTGCGGGAGCGTGCGGCCGCGGCCGGCGCGACCATGAGCACCGGGAGTGCGGCCGGCGGCGGGTTCGTGCTGCGGGTGAGCGCATGACTGGGCCCGGCATCCGCTTGCTGATCGCCGACGACCAGGCACTCGTGCGCGGTGCCCTCGCCGCGCTCCTCGGCCTCGAACCGGACATCGAGGTCGTCGCCGAGGTTGGTCGCGGCGACGAGGTGGTGGATGCCGCGCTGCGCTCCACGCCGAACGTCGCCCTGCTCGACGTGGAGATGCCCGGCCTCGACGGGATCGCGGCCGCCGCCGCGCTCAAGGCCGCGCTACCGACCTGCCAGGTGCTCATGGTGACAACTTTCGGCCGCCCCGGCTACCTGCGCCGCGCGATGCGGGCCGGCGCGAGCGGCTTCGTCGTGAAGGACACCCCAGCGCGCCAGCTGGCGGATGCCGTGCGCGCGGTCGCGAGCGGCAAGCGTGTCGTCGACCCGACCCTCGCCGCCGAATCCCTGACCAGCGGGGACTCCCCCCTCACCGACCGCGAGGCCGACGTTCTCAGTGTTGCCCGCACCGGCGGCTCCGTCGCGGACATCGCACTTGCCCTGCACATCTCCGAGGGCACGGTGCGCAACTACCTGTCGAGCGCGATCGGCAAGACGAGCGCTCGCAACCGGGCGGATGCCATCCTGATCGCCGAGCAGAACGGCTGGCTGCTCTAGGGAACGCTGGTCGACGCGGAGCGCAGCGACGGTCTCGAGACCGGGCCCGCCGCGTCGACCAGCGCAGGGGGATGCGCCGCGGCGACCCCGAGTACTACTCTCTGGGTGTTCCCTGAACACATCCAATGGAGGAAGTCCCATGCGCAAACTATTCGCAGTTCTCGCCGCTCTTCTCGCCCTCGCTGCGGTGATGCAGCTCTACTTCGCGGCAATGGGGGTCTTCAGCAGTGAGGATCGCGACCTGTTCGCCATCCACGGGTTCAACGGGCAGTACATCGTGCGCTACCTTCCCGTGCTGCTGATCATTGTCGGAATCATCGCCAAGGTCGGCAAGACCCTGATCTGGCTGTGCGTCTGGGTGATCGTGGGCACGTTCGTGCAGCTCGTGCTGTTCATCCTCGCCGGCGCGATCTTCGGTGCTGGCCCCGACAACCCCGACGTACCGATCGGCGCCACCATCCTGCTCGGCTTCCACGGTCTCGTCGGCCTCACCATCATCGGCCTCGCCGCCGTGCTCGCGCGGCGCGCGATGATGCTCGCCTTCCCACGCCCGCCCAAGGCAGTCACGCCCGCCGCGTGACCACTGCACAGCTGCTCGCCCTCGATCTCGTCGCGACGCTGGTCGCGGTCGGCTCGTGGGCGGCGGCTGTGGTCGTCTCCACGCGACCCGCTGCCTCCCAGCGCACCGCACGGCTGGCGCTCGGCCTGGCGGGGTTGGGTGTCGTAGTGCTCGCGGCGCAGGTACTGCTGGCGATCGTCCTGTGGCCATCCGGCTGGTGGTTCGTGCAGGAGAAGGTGCTGCTGGCCCTGCCGGTGGGGTTGGCCGGCGCCGGAGTCGCCATCGTCGTCGCCGTGCCGCCACTCATCGCACGCGCCCGTGGCCGGGCAATCGCGGTGCGTCCGCGGGAATCCACCGCCCTGCTGGTCGCGGCCCTGACCGCAGCCGCCGCAGCCGCCGCAGCCGCCGCCCAGTATGTCGTCGGCTATCCGATGACCGTGGTGCCCGCCATCGCGCTCGTGGTACTCGTGGCTCTCGGTTCCGGGCTGGGCCACGCCCTGTTCGCGGCGGAGGCCCGGCGGCTCGTGGTCGGGCTCGCCGCACTCGCCGGGCTCTGCCTGGTGGCATCCCTCGGCTTCTCCTGGTTGACCAGTGTTGCGAGCCCGGTGGCCCTCGCGAACGCACACGCGCACGCCGCGGAACCCCCCGCCCCGGCCGGCACTGTGTCGGTCGCCGACCTGCGGACAGCGGATGACGCCCCCGGCACAGTGCGCCACTTCGACCTCACCGCGGCGCAGCAGACGGTCACGCTGCCCTCGGGCGCCACGGTGAACGCGTGGACGTTTGGATCCGTGCCCGGCCCCGAAATCCGGGTCACCCAGGGCGACCTCGTCGAGGTGACACTGCACAACACCGACATCGCGGAGGGCGTGACCCTGCACTGGCACGGTTACGACGTGCCCAACGGCGAGGATGGCGTGGCGGGCGTGACCCAGGACGCCGTGCTCCCCGGCGACTCGTTCACCTACCGTTTCGAGGCCAGCGACGCCGGGACGTACTGGTACCACACCCACCAGAACTCGGCCGATGGCGTGCGGCGCGGGCTATACGGAACTCTCATCGTGGAGCCGCGCTCCGGTGTGCCGGAGGACGTGGACCTGGTCGTGCCTGTGCACACCTTCGGTCACTCCGTGCTGCTCGATGACTCCGACCGGGCCGAGACCCTGGTCGTGCAGGCCGGCGATTCTGTGCGCGTCCGACTCATCAATACCGACCAGGTTCCCCAGCGCTTCCGCATCACCGGTGCACCGTTCGAGGTGGCGGCGGTGGACGGCAGGGACATCGCCGGACCGACCCCGCTCGATGGTGCCGCCCTGCGCATCCCGGCGGGTGGGCGCATGGATGTCACAGTCACGATCCCGGCCGGCGGGGCTCTGCTCACGGTCGACGGCACATCGCGCTCGAGCCTGCTGCTCGCACCGGACGGCGTTACCGGTGGGGGCCTGAAGCCGGACCGGTCGGCCGCCGACGTCGACCTGCTCGCCTATGGCACCCCGAACGCCGCAGCGCTCCCCCACGGCGACGGGCTTGTGCAGGCGACGATGGTGCTCGACCGCCTTCCGCGCTTCCTCTCCGGAGCCCCGATCAATGGCTACGCGGTGAATGGGGCGGTGTTCCCGCACATCCCAAGCATCGAGGTGACCGAGGGCAACGTGCTCGAGCTCACCGTCGCGAATCGCGGCTCGGACACCCACCCGATGCACATCCACGGTCACCACGTGCTGGTGCTGTCGCGTAACGGGGTCGCTGCCACCGGTGCGCCACTCTGGCTGGACACCTTCGACGTGCAGCCGGGCGAGGTCTGGGTCGTGGCGCTGGTGGCGGACAACCCTGGCATCTGGATGGACCACTGCCACAACCTCGAGCACGCCGCGGAGGGCATGATGATGGCACTGCACTACGCGGGAGTCACGAGCCCGTTCGACCAGGGTGGGCAGCACGGCAACCACTCGGAGTAGGTCGCTGGTCGAGGCGGACGAAGTCCGGTCTCGAGACCGTCGCTGCGCTCCGCCTCGACCAGCGCCTCTAGCGCTTCGCCTCGAAGAACTCCAGCAGCAGGGCGGCGCAGTCCTCGGCGAGCACGCCCGCGGTCACCTCGACGCGGTGGTTGAGCCGGCGGTCGCGCAGCACGTCGTAGACGCTGCCGACCGCTCCGGCCTTCTCGTCCCACGCGCCGAACACCACGCGCGGGATGCGGGCGTTCAGGATGGCGCCGGCGCACATGACGCAGGGCTCCAGGGTGACAACGAGCGTGGCATCCGTCAGGTGCCAGTCGCCGAGCGCAGCCGCCGCCTCCCGGATCGCGATGAGTTCGGCGTGGGCGGTCGGGTCCTGATCCAGTTCCCGCTGGTTGCGTCCAGACCCGATGCGATTGCCCGCGCCATCGAGCACGAAGGCTGCGACCGGAACGTCGCCGGTCTGCAGCGCGAGGCGGGCGTCGGCGATCGCGTCGCGCATCCACTCTTCTGCGCCGCTCAACGAAATCTGACTCACAGTAGATTGAGCCTATGCGAGTCCATATTGCCGATCACCCGCTCATCACGCACAAGCTCACGGTTCTGCGCGACAAGAACACCCCATCGCCCACGTTTCGCTCGCTCGCCGAGGAGCTCGTGACCCTGCTCGCCTACGAAGCGACGCGGGCGGTGCGCGTGCACGAGGTCACGGTGGAGACTCCGGTTGCCACCGCCAAGGGGCTCGCGATCAGCGACCCCCGCCCACTCGTGGTCCCGATCCTGCGGGCCGGCCTGGGAATGCTCGAGGGCATGGTCAAGCTGGTGCCGACGGCCGAGGTCGGCTTCCTCGGGATGGTGCGCAACGAAGAGACGCTGCAGCCCGACATCTACGCGGAACGCCTGCCTGACGACCTCTCCAACCGGCAGTGCTTCGTGCTCGACCCGATGCTCGCCACCGGCGGTTCACTCATTGCGGCGATCGACTACCTCTTCGCACGCGGGGCAGTGGATGTCACGGCGATCTGCCTCATCGGAGCGCCGGAGGGCCTTGCAGCCGTCGAGAAGGCAACCGAGGGTCGCGAAGTCACGATCGTGCTCGGATCCCTCGACGAGAAGCTCAACGAGGTCGGCTACATCGTTCCCGGCCTCGGGGATGCGGGCGACCGGCTGTACGGAACCGTCTAGCCGCGGCACCCAACCCGCTGGTTGAGGAGCGCGCGAGGAACGAGCACGCGTCTCGAAACCTAGCCGTGGTCTCGAGACCGGCTTCGCCGCCTCGACCACCGGGCAAGTTGACAATCGTGCGTGCGTGCAAGATAGTTGCATGCATGACTGTGAACGCTTCGGCTCCTACCACCCTTGAGGTGATGGGTTCTCGCGCGTCCATGTGTTGTCGAATGTGTGCCTAACGGCAAATCCTCGTCGAGTCCGACCCGCTGAGCTGGTCAGGATTCCCGGGTTCCGCTCCTCATAACGGGCGCCTCCCGATAGCTTCGCCCGCAAGACCCCGAAGGATCACAACCTCATCATCAGAGGCCCTTCACCCCAAACAAGGATTCCAGACACATGTCTCTCGCAACCATTGATATCGCCCGTCCCACTTCGTCCCCCTACGCGCCGCTCGCCCCGGTCGAGGCTCCGGCTTCGGTCGAAGCCCCCGCCGCTGCGCCCCGCATCCGCGCCGTGCCCGACGGCACCGAGGCCCGCGGCTTCGTGCTCTACGTCGGCGTCGACGAGCTGAAGGCGGCATCCGCCGGCACCGACCTCAGCCACATCGTCGAGCAGCTCAAGCAGCTCGCCGCGCAGCTGGTACCCACCGCAGAGACCTACGCGGCCGTCGCACTCGCCCCCCGCGGTGCAGGCGGACGAGACGTGGATGTCGTGCGCCTGGCCCTGCAGGACCCGGCGGCGCTCGCCAAGCACCGCCAGGTGCTCGAGGAGGAGCCGCTCGTGAAGAGCGGCGTCATCATCGACCTCTCCCGCAAGCGCCTGCAGCTGGACGGCGAGACCGCCGCCCTCACCTACAAGGAGTTCGAGCTGCTGCAGTACCTCGTGCTGCGCGAGGGGCGCACGATCGACCGCACCGAGCTCATTGCGTCGCTGTGGTCGGCCGACGACGACGAGAAGCCGAACGAGCGCACCATCGACGTGCACGTGCGTCGACTGCGCGCCAAGCTCGGCGCCTACGAGGACATCGTGCGCACGGTGCGCGGCGTCGGATACCGCTTCGACCGCCACGCGGACGTCGCGATTCGTCACACCTCGACCCCGAGCCCCGACCTGTTCTAGAACTGCCTCTGGCGCCCAAACCACCCGTGACGGGCCTGCTGCACGGTCCTATGCTTTCTGCATGCGACTCCTGCTGATCCGCCACGGACAGTCGACCGCGAA
>JBDUEC010000092.1:0-8545 GCA_040002655.1 Rhodoglobus sp.
ACGCGCACGCGCTGCTGCTCGCCACCGGAGAGCAGGCTCACGGGTACGTTCGCGTAGTCCCGCGCCCCGACGGCCTCGAGCAACTCATCCACCTTCGCGCGCTCGGCGCGAGTGGAGATCGGCAGACCCCAGCGGTGTCCATTGAGTCCGAAGGCGACGAGATCGCGGGCGCGCAGCGGTGTCGCTCCGTCGAGCAGCTTCTGCTGGGGGATGTACCCGATCCGCTTGTCGCCGCGTTTCACCGGGGCGCCAAGCAGGCGCACGTCGCCGCTGGTGAGCGCCTGCTGCCCGAGGATCACCTTGAGCAGGCTGGTCTTGCCGGTGCCGTTGGGGCCGAGCACGGCCAGGAACTCGCCCGGCCGCACGGCCAGGTCGAGGTTGTGCCAGAGCTGCCGCCGGCCGAAGTCCAGGCAGGCGTTCTCGAGGGTGAGTACGTCGGTCATGCGAGAGCGGCCGCGATCGCCTGGAGGTTCGCGGTCATCCACTTCAGGTAGTTCGAATTGCGGGGCATCGTCTCGGTGACCGGCACGACGGGAACACCCGCCGCCTTCGCTGCCGCGAGCAACTGCTCGGTCTGCGGCCCGGTGGTCTGCGCGTTGTACACGAGCAGTTTTGCGGTGTGGTCGGTGAACAGGGCGAGGGTGTCGGCGAGCACGGCCGGCGAGACGTCGGTTCCCTCCTCGATCGCCTCGCTGAAGGCGGGCGGCGTGACGTTGTCGAACCCGGATGCCGTGAGCAGGTACAGCGGCACCGGCTCGGTGATCGCGACGCCGACTCCATTGCCCAGTGCGGCCAGCCCGGTCTCTGCCGCCTCGAGCGCGGCGAGCCCCGCCTCGAACGTGTCAGCGTTCGAACGGAACGTGGCAGCGGATGCCGGGGCCTCCGCCGACAGCGTCGTCACCAGCTGCTCCACCACCTTCTGCATCGTGGGGAAGTCGTACCAGAGGTGCTCGTTGAACTGACCCCCGGTGTCGTACCCGGAGATCTGCGCGGCATTCAGCACCGTGGCATTCTCGTTGCCTGCCCCGGAGAGCAGGGTGTCGGTCCAGTCGTCGTAGCCGCCACCGTTCTCGATGACCACATCGGCCTTGGAGAGCGCCAGCTGCACCTGGGCGCTCGCCTCAAAGGAGTGCGGGTCTTGTGCCGGGTCGTTGATGATCGACGTGACGCTGACCTTGGTGCCGCCGATGGTGTGGGCGATGTCGCCGTAGACGTTCGTGGAGGCCACGATGTGCACGAGGCCGTCGTCTTTTTGCGGTGCGGTTGCACAACCGGCTAGAGCCAGGGCTGCCACGAGGGCAATGGGGATGAAGCGCATGGGGTGCTTTCTAAGGCGAGGCGATAACCGTAATGAGATTCGTTATCGATAGCATGCCACGCATTCGCGCCCCGACCAAACCAGGCGGGTCAGTCGAGCAGCAGTGCCGGCTCCTCGAGCACGCTCGCGAGGTCGGCGACGAAGCGGCTGGCGACATCCCCGTCCACGATGCGGTGATCGAAGCTCGCACCCACCGTCGTGACGAAGCGGGCACGCACCTCGCCATCCACCACCCACGGCTTCTGGCGAATCGAACCGAGGGCAACGATCGCGGCTTCGCCCGGGTTGATGATCGGGGTGCCGGTGTCCATGCCGTACGAGCCGATGTTGGTGATCGTGATCGTGCCGCCGGCCATCTGGGCGGGCTGGGTCTTGCCGTCCCGTGCAGTGATTGTCAGCTGCTCCAGGGCAGACGCGAGGTCGAGCAGGGAGAGCTCCTGGGCATCCTTGACGTTCGGCACGATGAGCCCACGCGGGGTGGCCGCGGCGATGCCGAGGTTCACGTAGTGCCGAACGATGATCTCCTTGTCGGTCCAGCTGGAGTTCACCGTGGGGTTGCGGCGCACCGCCCAGATCACGGCCTTGGCCATGATGAGCAGCGGGCTGACCCGCACGCCGGCGAAGTCGGGGGAGTTCTTGAGGCGCTTCACGAACTCCATCGTTCGCGTGGCGTCGATATCGACGAACACGCTCACGTGCGGCGCGGTGAACGCGCTCTGCACCATGGCGGTGGCAATCGCCTTGCGCACGCCCTTCACCGGGATGCGCTCCTCGCGCTGGTCACCCCACTCCGGCGTCTGGATGTTCCTGAAGACGCTGGCCTGGCTGGCCTGGCGGATCACATCGTCGCGGGTGATCTCGCCCGCTAGCCCTGTGGCGTTCACCTCCGCGAGATCCACCCCGAGATCCTTCGCCAGCTTGCGGATCGGCGGCTTCGCAATGATCGGGCTGGCCTGGGCGGCTGGCACGGACGCGGGGCGCGGGTGGTCGGCTGCCGCGGGGGCAGCCACCTCGGACGGCGCGCCCGGTCGGCGCCGACGGGAGGAAACGTGGCCCTTGGCGCCATAGCCCACGAGCACGGCTCCCGGCTTGTCGTCGGCCACGGCGACGGTGGCCGCGGTGTCCTCGACCGCACCCACGGTCTCATTGGCCGGTGCCACCGGCGGAGCAGCGGCCGGCGGGCCGTCCGAGGAAACGGTGATGATCGGGGTGCCGACCTCGACGGTCGTCCCCTCCTCCACGAGCAGAGCGGTGACGGTACCGGCGAATGGCGACGGCAGTTCCACCAGGGACTTGGCGGTCTCGATCTCCACGAGCACCTGGTTCACCGTGACGGTGTCCCCGGCCTTGACCTTCCACGAGACGATCTCGGCCTCGGTGAGACCTTCGCCGACGTCGGGGAGAGGAAATTCGGAATCAGCCACGGTGGGCTCCTTGTCAGTAGGCGAGTGCCCGGTCGACCGCGTCGAGCACGCGATCGACATCGGGGAGGTAGACGGTCTCGAGCTTGGCCGGGGGGAACGGGGTATCGAAGCCCGCCACCCGCAACACGGGCGCTTCGAGCGAGTAGAACGCACGCTCGGTGACGGTCGCAGCGATCTCAGAGCCGACGGAGACGAAACCGGGTGCCTCTTGAGCCACGACCAGCCGACCGGTCTTCTGCACGGATGCCACGATCGGCTCGTAGTCGATCGGCGAGATGGAGCGCAGGTCGATGACCTCGAGGCTCGTGCCCTCCTCCGCCGCGATCTCGGCTGCCTGCAGCAGCATCGTGACCATCGGGCCGTAGCCCACGACGGTGACTTCGGTGCCCGGGCGCACGACCCGGGTGGCGTGCAGGGGGAAGCCACTCTCCGCGGTGTCGACGTCTCCCTTGGGCCAGTAGCGGCTCTTGGGCTCGAAGAACAGCACCGGATCGTTGCTGGCGATCGACTCCTGGATCATCCAGTAGGCGTCGTGCGGGTTGGACGGGGTGACCACGCGCAGCCCCGGCGTGTGCGCGAAGTAGGCCTCCGGGCTCTCCTGGTGGTGCTCGACCGCGCCGATGTGCCCGCCATAGGGCACCCGGATAACGACGGGCATCGTGAGTGAACCCTCGTGCCGGCTCGTGAGCTTTGCCAGTTGAGTGGTGATCTGGTCGAAGGCCGGGAAGATGAAGCCGTCGAACTGGATCTCGCAGACCGGGCGGAACCCCCGCATCGCGAGACCGATCGCGGTGCCGACGATCCCGGACTCCGCGAGCGGGGTGTCGAGAACCCGCTTGTCACCGAACTCGGCGTGCAGGCCCTCCGTGACCCGGAACACTCCGCCGAGCGGGCCGATGTCCTCGCCCATGAGAAGAACCTTCGGGTCGTCGATGAGCGCCTGGCGCAGTCCCAGGTTGATGGCCTTGGCCATGCTCAGGTTCTCCACACTCACGCGCGCTCTCCCTCGAACGCGGCTTCGTAGCTCTCCAGCCAGGCCAGCTGGGCATCCATCACCGGATGCGGCTCCGAGTACACGTGCTCGAACATCTGCGAGGCGGCGGGCACGCCCAGTTCGATGGTGCGCCTGCGGATGTCGGCCGCGTGATCCGCGCCCTCCTCCTCGACCTCGGCGAAGAAGGAATCCGCTTCACCGCGGGATCGCAGGTACTTCTCAAAACGGGTGATCGGGTCGGCCTTGACCCAGAAGTCCAGCTCGTCGTCGTCACGGTACTTGGTGGGGTCATCGCTCGTGGTGTGTGCGCCCATGCGATAGGTGAGGGCTTCGATGAAGCGTGGTCCGGCGCCGCCGCGGGCGGCGTCCAGGTTCGCGCTCGTGACGGCGTAGCTGGCGAGCACATCATTGCCGTCGATCTGGATGCCGGGGATGCCGAATCCGCTCGGCCGCAGGTAGAGCGGCGTGCGCGACTGCCGCGTCACCGGAACCGAGATCGCCCAGTGGTTGTTCTGCAGGAAGAAGACCTGGGGCGTCTGGTAGCTGGCGGCGAAGACGAGGGCCTCGCTGACATCCCCCTGGCTGGTGGCCCCATCTCCGAAGTAGACGATGACGGCCTCGTCTGTGTCCGGATTGCCGGTGCCAGAGGAGCCGTCGAGCGTCACGCCCATGGCGTAGCCGGTGGCGTGCAAGGTCTGCGAGCCGAGCACCAGCGTGTAGAGGTGGAAGTTGCCGTGCTCAGCCGGGATCCAGCCACCGTGGCTGAGCCCGCGCAGCAGCTCGATGATGCGCATCGGGTCGACACCGCGGATGCGCGCGATCACGTGCTCGCGGTACGACGGGAAGATGTGGTCCTGCGGTTTCGCCGCGAACCCGGAGCCGACCTGCGCGGCCTCCTGGCCGAGGCTCGGGATCCACATCGCGAGTTGCCCCTGGCGCTGCAGGTTGGCGGCATCGATGTCGATCCTGCGCATGACAACCATCTGGCGGTGGAACTCGCGCAGTTGGTCATCGGTGAGGGCGTCAACGTACGGCTGAAACTCTGCGCCTGCGTCGCTGGAGACGATCGTGCCCTCGGGGGAGAGCAACTGGACAGTCGAGTCGCTGTACGGCATCTGACTAATCTAACGTGGCGATTCAGGCCGCCGTTCGTACCTTCGACACAACCTCCGCCGAAGCGGTTAGGAGTTTGTCGACAGAACTCGCCTCGCCGATGCTCACGCGAAGGCCCTCGCCGAGGGCACGCACCACGATCCCGTTGGCCGCGAAGACCCCCGCGGCCCACTCGGTGAGCTCGCCGGTGGGCAGCCAGACGAAGTTGCCCTGTGGTTTCGGCACCATCCAGCCCTGGTCGACGAGCGCAGCCCAGACCGAGTCCCGCAGCGCCGTGATGCGCGCGACCCGCTCCAGCAGCTCGGCCTCGTGGTCGAGCGAGGCAACGGCCGCACGCTGGGCCTGGTCGATCACCGACAGCGGGATAGCGGATGCCCGTGCGGCATCCATCACGTACGCCTCCCCGATCGCGTACCCGACGCGCAGCCCCGCCAGCCCGTAGGCCTTGGAGAAGGTTCGCAGCACCACGAGATTTGCGTGGCTGGACAGGAGTGGGGCACCGACGACCGCGTGCGGATCGGTCACGAACTCCGCGTAGGCCTCGTCGAGGATCACGAGAACCGTCGGGGGCACGCTCGCCAGGAAGGTGGCGAACTCGTCCGCGCTCACCACAGTGCTCGTGGGATTGTTCGGGCTGCAGACGATCACGACACGGGTGCGCTCGGTGATGGCGGCGGCCATGGCCGCCAGGTCGTGACCGTGGGCGGCGGTGTTCGGCACCGTCACGCTCGTGGCGCCCGCGGTCGTGACGAGCCCGGGGTAGGCCTCGAAGCTGCGCCAGGAGTAAATGACTTCGTCCCCGGGGCCCGCGGCAGCCGCGATCAGTTGGGCGAGGATCGACACGGAGCCAGCTCCGATGTGCACCTGGTCGAGGCCCACACCGTAGCGCTCGGCGAGGCGGGTGCGCAGTGCGGTGGCCGCCGCATCCGGGTAGCGGTTGATGCTGGATGCCGCGATTGCCTCGAGCACGGCCGGCAGCGGGTCGAACGGGTTCTCGTTGGAGGACAGCTTGAACGAGTCGGCCGCGGCGGCCTTGCCCTGGCGGTACGGCACGGCCGCTTCGATCTCGGGGCGCAGGCGCACTCTGGGCGTGTTCACGCTGTCAAGCCTAATTGCGGCGTGACGGGCCCAATTGCGGGGTGAGAAGCACCCGGTGCATAGTTAGCGCATGAGATTCGTGGTCAAGATCCTTATCAACGCCCTCGCCCTGTGGCTCACCACGCTGATCGTCTCCGGCGTGCACGTGCTTCCGTTCGCACCCGGCGGCACGCTCGAGACCGTGCTTACCTTCCTGCTGGTCGCCCTGATCTTCGGTGTCGTGAACGGCATCATCGGCAACTTCATTCGCATCGTGGCGTTCCCGATCTACGTGCTCACCCTCGGACTCGTGGCTCTGATCGTCAACGGCCTGCTGCTCCTGCTGGTGGCCTGGATCTCCGGATTCACCGGCTTCGGCCTGCGCATCGAGAGCTTCTGGTGGGGCGTGCTCGGCGCGCTGGTGCTCGGCCTGATCAGCTGGCTGATCGGCATCATCCTTCGTCCGCTCATCGGCAAGGGTGACCGCCGCTAGGGCAGCCCGTAGTTAGCCGGGCACCCGCTCGGCGTGGTACGTGGTCGCGACGATCTCGGTGGCGCCCGCCCCGAAGTTGTCGAGGGTGTGGATTGCTCCCATGAGTAGCGTGCTGTGCTGCTCATCGAGCAGGTGGGCGGTGCTCGTGTAGGTGTCGCGCTGGTGTGCGGGGAAGATCTCGTAGGTCGGCACCTCCGTGTCACCGAAGACATCGCGACGGGCAACGATCACCGACGGGTTGATCTGGTCGCCGCCGGTTGCGGGCACGATGTCTTCGCTGTGCTCAACGGCGATCGCGGGAAAGGTGTCCGGGAGTGCAACGTTGCCGGCGGGGGCGCCGAAGGTCAGCAGGCCCGCCGTGTTGTAGTCCCCCGAACCGGCCAGCATCGCGGCGATCAGACCGCCCTGCGAGAAGCCGTTGAACACGATCGGGCTGTCTGGCGTTACCCCGGCCTGGGCGAGCGCATCGACCGCCGCCCGGTACGAACCAGCGGGTAGGCCGCCGACGCCGGCCACATTGCTGGTCATATCCCACGGCTCGTCGGTGGCGAGTGGCGAGAAGTCGGCGGTGCCGGCCACATACACCTCGAAGCGATCCGGCTCGCCGGGGATCGAATACCGCTCGACGAGCAGCTGCGACCCGCCGTTGTCGCCGTTCGGCACCCGCTCCATGCGCTCAGCAAAACCCTGCGGAGGTGTCGCGATCGTCGTCTCGCTGGTCTGCACGGTGCGTACCCCGGTCTCGCCGAGGATCCCCGCCTTGCCCCCGACCGTGCTTAACAGCGCGGCCGTCATACCAACCCCGGTGAGCCCAACTCCCTCATCCCCGAGGAGGGCCGCGATGCTCGGTGGCACATGCACAGCACCCATGATCGCGTCGTCCGAACTCATGATCGCAGAGCGCAGCAGCGAGACCACCGTGGGGTTGCTCACCAGCCTGCTGTTCTCCTTCACCCACTGCTCGAGCCCCGCGATGACCGCCTTCGGGCCGCCCGGAGCCAGCACGGTGCCGAGCACCGCACCCGCCGCCGCGCCGGAGAGTGCGGGCACCAGCCACAGGAGTGTGAGCGGCAGCAAGACGCCCGTCAAATAGCCCACCGCCGCGGATGCCTGCTCGCTCAGGTGACCGACGAACCTCTCCACCCGCGCATACGACTCGGCGGAGGCAAGCAACGCACCGGAGAGCCCGCGCGACTCCTCCCCGATGCCGTACAGCTGGTGGCGGGCGCTGTCGATGGCATCCTCGGCGCGCGCCGCTGCCCACGGCCCGCCGGCTCGCGCAAGCGACCAGCCGTCTGCCGAAGAGTCGATCACGCCAAGGCGAGCAACCAGCTCCTGCGCCTCTGCCGATAGCTGCCGCAGCAACTCCGCGTGCCAGAGCAGTTCATCACTCGCGACTACAGTCGAGCCGCCGCCCGAGATCTCGACGTCATCCGACATGGGAACCCAATCCCGCGATGGCAGCATCGGTGCTCGTCACGGCATTCTCCACCGTTGCCAGGAGGTCGTCGAACCGACCGCGCAGCAGACGCAGTCGCGTCTCGTACGCGGCTTCGGCGAACCCCTTCCAGCGCTGGGACGGCGGTTGGGGCAGCACCGTCGCGCCGACGTGGCCGAGGCGTTCGAGAACCTGGCTGAGCCCCGCGCGCTGGCGCTCCAACGCGATGAGTGCCGCCGCGGCATCCGCTTCGAGCATGGCAATCCTTTCGTCGACGCCCATGGTTGTCTCCACTCGGCGCCGCTGGCCGCGCTCGCCGCCGATCGGCGGAAGCTGGCCCGCGACCGGTCGTGTGGAGGACCGGAAACTGCGGGACAATGAAGCATGAGCTTCGAGCGCACCTTCGACCAGGACGCGCGCTTTCGCATCTGCTTCGTCTGCACCGGAAACATCTGCCGCTCGCCCATGGCCGAAGCGGTCTTCCACGACCTCACCCGCAAGGCCGGTTGCGAGGATGCCATCGCCGTCATCTCCGCCGGCACCGGCGACTGGCACGTCGGCGAGCGCTCCGACGAGCGCACCCTGACGGCGCTGGCCGCACGCGGCTACGACGGCTCGCGACACCGGGCGCGCCAGTTCGACCCGGACTGGTTCGCCAACCTCGACCTCGTGGTGGTGTTCGACCGCA
>JBDUEC010000093.1:0-8530 GCA_040002655.1 Rhodoglobus sp.
TGTCGCGCACCTCACGGCTCTTCTCGTTGAAGATGGCGCGCAGCAGGCGCTCCTCAGCCGACAGCTCGGTCTCGCCCTTCGGCGTGACCTTGCCGACCAGGATGTCGCCGGGGCGAACCTCTGCGCCGATGCGGATGATGCCGCGCTCGTCGAGGTCGGCCAGCAGCTCCGGGCTGACGTTGGGGAGATCACGGGTGATCTCCTCCTTGCCGAGCTTGGTGTCGCGGGCATCCACTTCGTATTCCTCGATGTGGATCGAGGAGAGGGTGTCGTCCTTCACCAGGTTCTGGCTCAGGATGATCGCGTCTTCGAAGTTGTGACCTTCCCACGGCATGAACGCGACGAGGAGGTTCTTGCCGAGCGCGAGCTCGCCATTCTCCGTCGCGGGCCCGTCCGCCAGGACCTGGCCCTGCTCGATGCGGTCGCCCGCCGAGACGATGACGCGGTTGTTGTAGCTCGTGCCCTGGTTGGAGCGGTCGAACTTGCGCAGGTAGTAGTCCTGCGTGCCGCCCTCGTCGAGCTGGATGGTGACAACGTCAGCGGAGACCTCGGAGACCACACCGGCCTTGTCGGCGGTGATCACGTCTCCGGCGTCGATGGCTGCGAAGCCCTCCATGCCGGTTCCGACGAGCGGCGACTCGCTACGCAGCAGCGGCACGGCCTGGCGCTGCATGTTCGCCCCCATGAGGGCGCGGTTCGCATCGTCGTGCTCGAGGAACGGGATGAGCGAGGTCGCGACCGACACCATCTGGCGCGGCGAGACATCCATGTAGCCGATCTGCTCGGTGGGGATGAGGTCGACCTCTCCACCCTTCTTACGAGCGAGAACGCGCGGCTCGGCGAAGTGCGAGTCGGCGGTCAGCGGCGCGTTTGCCTGGGCGACGATGAAGTCGTCCTCCTCGCTGGCGGTGAGGTAGTCGATGGTGGTCGACACCTTGCCGTTGCTGACGCGGCGGTACGGGGTCTCGATGAACCCGAACGCGTTGATGCGAGCGAACGATGCGAGCGAACCGATCAGGCCGATGTTCGGGCCCTCAGGGGTCTCAATCGGGCACATGCGGCCGTAGTGCGACGGGTGAACGTCTCGCACCTCAACGCCGGCACGCTCACGCGAGAGGCCACCGGGGCCGAGCGCGGAGAGGCGACGCTTGTGGGTCAGGCCCGCGAGCGGGTTGTTCTGGTCCATGAACTGCGAGAGCTGCGACGTTCCGAAGAACTCCTTGATCGCGGCGACGACGGGGCGCACGTTGATCAGGGTCTGCGGGGTGATCGCCTCGATGTCCTGCGTGGTCATGCGCTCGCGAACGACGCGCTCCATGCGGGACAGGCCGGTGCGCACCTGGTTCTGGATGAGCTCGCCGACCGCGCGGATGCGGCGGTTGCCGAAGTGGTCGATGTCGTCCACGTCGAGACGGACATCCACCTTCTTGCCGTCGCGCACGCCCTTGATGGTCGAGAGGCTGTTGTCGTGCACGGTGACGTACGGTGCGGTCTCGTCGTGCAGGGCGACCAGGTACTTGATCGTCGCAAGGATGTCCTCGATGCTCAGCACCGAGTTCTTCAGGTCGGCGTCGATTCCGAGCTTGCGGTTGATCTTGTAACGGCCGACCTTCGCAAGGTCGTAGCGCTTCGGGTTGAAGTAGAAGTTGTCGAGGAGCGCGCGTGCGGCCTCGGCGGCAACCTGCTCGCCCGGGCGGAGCTTGCGGTAGATGTCCTTGAGGGCCTCTTCCTTGGTGAGGATGTTGTCCTTCTCCAGGGTGAGCGCGATGGACGGGAAGCCCTCGAACTCCTTGAGGATCTCCTCGCTCGTCAGGCCGAGGGCCTTGAGGAACACGGTGACGGACTGCTTGCGCTTGCGGTCGATGCGAACGCCGACCTGGTCGCGCTTGTCGATCTCGAACTCGAGCCATGCGCCACGGCTCGGGATGATGCGAGCGGAGTAGATGTCCTTGTCAGACAGCTTCTCGGGGGTGCGGTCGAAGTAGACACCGGGGGAACGCACGAGCTGGGACACGACGACACGCTCGGTGCCGTTGATGATGAACGTGCCCTTCTCGGTCATGAGCGGGAAGTCGCCCATGAAGACCGTCTGGGTCTTGATCTCACCCGTGAGGTGGTTCATGAACTCGGCGTTCACGTAGAGGGGAGCGGCGAAGGTCTTGCCGCGCTCCTTGCATTCGTCGATCGAGTACTTGGGCTCTTCGAGCTCCGGCCCGGTGAACGACAGTTGCATCGTCTCCCCGAGGTCCTCGATCGGAGAGATCTCTTCGAAGATCTCGTCGAGACCGCTGCGGGTCGGCAGGTCGGTGCGGCCCTGGGCCAAACCTTCCTCGACGCGCTTCTTCCAGATCTCGTTTCCGACGAGCCAGTCGAAGCTCTCGGTCTGCAGTGCAAGCAGATCGGGAACCGTCAGGTTGTCCGTGATCTTCGCGAACGACAGACGCGAAGCGCCGCGGCCGTTCTTGGGGGACTTTTTGGTGGACGCGTTGCGCGCAGCAGCCAAGGAAATAACCTCCGTGGGCCCCGTCGGGCCCTACTTTGTCTGTGGAAAGCACAGACTGTCGGTAGTGAACACGCCGACCAGGACCTAATCGAAGGTCCACCCCGCCGCTATTCTCGGGGCGCACCGGCCGTCCACAATATGACGACACGAGTTGACTGGGAGCGCAAGGATCAACTATAGGACGACACGAACACATTTGTCCAGTTGATTCTTGACCTCTTTCGAGAATTGGGCTATAAGTCTCGAAACTGGTCGTAGCTGAGCATCACTCCGGCGGATTTTCTCCCACCGCGACCGTCGCGTTAGCTGGCGCGCGGAAGGCGCTGAGCGCCGGCGTCACGCGGCGCCCGAGCGTGATGTAGAGGATGCCGACCACGATGATCGCGACCGCGGACAGCGAGTAGAACACCAGGCCACCCACGAGGATGCCCGCGTAGAGCACGAGCGGAAGTGCCCGGAACGCCCCGGGCAGCTCGCGCGTCGTAGCTGCAAGGATTCCGAACACGACGCCACCGACGAGCACGAGCAGGCCAGCGATCCCGGCAACGACCGAAACGCCCGGGATGGTCAGCGCGGCAACGCCGACGATCGTGGAAATCAGGTACACACCGATCATCACGGAGCTGACCACCCGGGTCACCTGCTTGCGATTGGGATAGCCGGCGAGCAGGAAGAAGAGGAACGCGGCCGCCATGGCCAGCCCCTCCAGGATGGCGGCGCCGATGACCTCGGCGAGCAGGTCGGAGCCGCGGCTGGAGTTGCCGTACCCGCTCAGGCGGGAAGCTCCGGCCAGGATCAGGGAGACACCAGCCAGCGTGATCTGGATCGTGCGCGGCCCGAGCACACGGGCGGGCTGTGCACCAGCCACGGCGATCGGGTGGCGGTTCTCCGTCCACGCGGTTCCGTCCCACCAGCGCAGGCGCTCGGTGGGGGCATCCGGGTCTGGGTACCAGTTAGCCGGCGGGGTCGACGACCCGGCGCTCACCGGCTCGTCGGGGTCGGGGCTCGTGGGGTCGGGGCTCGTGGGGTCGGGGTTCGTAGGCTCGATGTTCGACACGCGCTCGACGCTACCGCAGAAGGAGGCATCCGCTGCCTGAGATTTGCCGCCGCTACGCTGGTTGGATGACCCCCTCGACGACCCTTCGCTCCGCCGCAGTTGCCCTCGCCGTAGCCGCCCTGCTCGCCGGATGCTCTGCCGCCACACCCCCGGTGGACGTCGCCAGCAACTCGCCAGCCCCATCCGCTTCGTCGGTTGCGGGACAGTACCCCGACCTGAGCGTCTACTACCCGGTCGGGCTCGGCAACACCTGGGTCTACTCGATCGACTTCGGTTCGGCCGGCGGGCTCGTCACCGACACCGAGGTGATGTCGAAGATCGTTCCGGATGACGGCGGCCAGCGGGTGACCATCGACCGCACCTTCCACTACGAGGACGGGTCGCAGGCGGACCTGGTCGACAGCGTGGACTACATCTTCATGTCGGACGGCTCGCTGAGCGTGCCGTTCCAGTCGGTACCGACCGGCGCAGGAGTGGTCACGGTGAAGAGCGGCACCATGGTGTGGCCGACCGTGGCGGAGTTCGAGGCGGGCACGGCCAAGACGGGCACCATCGAGGCATCCGTTGCCGCAGGTGGCGCGACCACCGACGAGACCGTCGACTTCTCGATTCACGGCGCCGGCACGGAGAGCACGACCGTGACCGCGGGCACGTACACGGCCCGCAAGCTCGCTCAGGACCTGACCATCTCGATCCCGGCGCTCGGCGTGAGCGGCATTGCGATCAGCGCGACCACCTGGCTCGCCGAGGGCGTGGGACCCGTGCGCACCGAGATCCCCGACATCGTCGGCGGCGGCGCGATCGTGCAGCAGCTGGTGAGCTTCAGCCCCGGCAAGGGCAAGTAGCGCGCGATCGCCGTGCCCGAATACCCAGCCCGCACCCTCGCGCTCAGCGGGTTGCACGCCGAGATCCAGCCTGACCGCTGGGTGCCGGGCGCATTCACCCTGGTCGTCGACGGCACCCCGCAGTCCCACGTGAATCTCGACGACCCCGGCTCGCTGTTCTTCGAATACATCCAGCGCATGGGGCACGTGATCGACCAGCTCGGGATGCCGGGCGAACCGATCACGGCCGTGCACCTCGGGGCGGGCGCGCTGACCATCCCGCGCTACATCGAGGCGACGCGCCCCGGGTCCCGCCAGCAGGTGATCGAACTCGAGTCCGACCTGGTGGACTTCGTGCGCGCAGAGCTGCCGTGGTCGAAGCGCGCCCAGATCCGAGTGCGGCACGGCGACGCCCGCGAGGTGGTGGCGAAGCTGCCGCCGGGGCTGCACGGCACGGTCGACCTCGTGGTGGTCGACGTCTTCAGTGGGGCACGCACTCCTGCCCACGTCACGAGCATTGAGTTCTACCGCACCATCGCGCCCCTGCTGAAGCCGAACGGCATCGTGCTCGTGAACGTCGCCGATGGCCCCGGGCTGGCTTTCGCCCGCGGGCAGGCCGCGACCCTGGCCGAGGCGGTCGGCAACGTCGCTGCTCTTGCCGAGACGCAGATCCTGAAGGGCCGCAGGTTCGGCAATATCGTGCTGGTGGGCTCACCCGGTGCGCTGCCGCTTGAGTGGATGCCGCGACTGCTCGCTGGCGGACCGCACCCATCGAAGGTGGTGGCCGGCGTTGAACTCCGCGAGTTCATCGGCGGGGCATCCGTCGTCACCGACTCGACCGCGGTGAAGTCGCCACCGCCGTCGAAGGGCATCTTCCAGCTGCGGCCGGGGAGTGACTAGGCCGAGGCGAAGACCTCGACGAAAAGGCCCGCGTTGCGGAGGAGTTGCTGGCTGCCACCTGGGCCGGTCACCGGACCGGCCGCGACAACCCACCCCACGGCGACCAGGGATGCAACCGTCGTTGGCGCGTCATCCGTTTCGATCACTGGGCGAACCGCCGCACACACGCGATCGGTCTCCGGCAACTCGTCGGTGGCCTTCGCGGCCGACGTGCCCGGCCCCGACACCCAGAACTCCGTGCCGTCGCGCTCGAGGATCGCGAAGGGTGGTCCCCATCGCTCAACGAGAGTGAACCCCGCGGGCTCTAGCGCGGCCAGCGCCGCATCAACATCGTCCACCACCAGGCGCATCGCAGTCATGCGCACAGCGTACTTTTCCGGCGATCGACCGCACCACCTGAACGACGTTCGTGATTCGATGGAACATGCGCACTCGATCGATCGCGGTGGCCTTCCTCCTCGCCAGCCTGCTCGCGGGCTGCACGCCCAGCCATCCGCCGGTACCGGGTGGCCGCGCTCGCCGAGACCCAGATTCGGCGGAGGCCATCACTGAGCGGACAGTGCTTCGTCGATGTCGCCGAGCGCTTTGAGGCTTGGGTGCTCTGCCAGCGACGACGGGCCGTGCGTCATGAGCGTCGTGATGACTGCTGCCACGGGAACATCCAAGCCTCGCAGCATGAGCGGCTCTGTCGTCTCGAACTGGATGATGAGAACCCAGTCACTCACTTCCGGGTACACCGCCGTCATGGCCGAGTAGTAGAAGCTCAACCAGCGGCCACCGACCTGACAGAGCAGGCGTTGGTTCGAGACGAGGAGTCGGCAGGGCTGTTGTTCCCGCCACTGCGCCTGGGCCTGGGCCTCTGCGACGGAGCGTCGCGCCGCATTGCCGAGGGCGGAGAGCCCCAGGCCGGCCATCACGAATGCCGGATGTCCGAAGAAAAACGCTGAACCCTGCGAGTAGCTGACATTCTGTCCGTAGAAACGCGCGTAGTCGGCTCGTGCATCCTGGAAGAAGACTTCGCCCTCGCCGGCGACAACATCCCAGGTGTGAATCTGGTTGGGCACTCCCCTGCCGATGAGTAGACGTCGGAGCTGGCTGGCTCTGTTCCAGGCCGCTGTCGCCTCGATCCCTCGATCGACCTGGCCTTGCTCGGCCTTGGTGTACTTGCCCCGTGCGCGTCGCCAATTGCCATAGACCTTCACCGCACCCACGAACGCGACAACGAGCGCGACCGCCGGAAGGACAAGGGCGGCGAGAGACAGGGCAAGTCTGCCCAAAGCCGCACCAAGACCAGCATCGGGTAGTGCCGAGATTCCCCACGTTGCACCGAAGAACGCCACTGGTACAAGGAGAAGAGGGATCGCCCAGCGCAGGTGACGCGTCATGCGCACACTCTAAACGAGACTGTCGTTGAGGTCTCGCCGTCTACTCACAGCCTGCCCCTCGGTTTGCTCCCACGTTCGTGATTCGATGGAACATGCGCACTCGATCGATCGCGGTGGCCCTGCTCCTGACCGGGCTGCTCGCCGGCTGCACGTCCGGCCCGCCGCCCGTCCCGGAGACCAGTGGGCACGCTGAGACACCCCCCACGGATCCTGGCGTCGCGCCGGTCGGCCAGGCCACGGTGATCGCCTCCGGACTCGCGGCGCCGTGGTCGATGGTGCGCCTGCCGAGCGGCTCCACTCTGATCAGCGAGCGCGACACCGGCATCGTCAAAGAACTCGAAGCGGATGGCGCGGTGCGAGAGGTGGCGACGATCGCCGGGGTCGACCACAACGGGGAGGGCGGACTCCTCGGTCTCGAAGTGGCGGACGGCTCCCTCTTCGCCTACTTCACCACGGGTACTGACAACCGCGTCGAGCGCTTCCCCCTGCTCGGTGACGCAGGGTCGTACCGCCTGGGCGACGGCACCGTGATTCTCGACGGGCTGAAGCGGGCGGGCAACCACAACGGCGGCCGGATCAAGGTGGGGCCTGACGGCGACCTGTACGTGACGGTCGGCGACGCCGGCGACTCCGCCAACGCACAGGACCTGGACTCCCTGAACGGCAAGATCCTGCGGATCGAACTGGACGGCGGCATCCCGGCTGACAATCCCTTCCCCGGTTCCCCGATCTACTCATACGGCCACCGCAATCCGCAGGGGCTGGCCTGGGACGCGAACGGACAACTCTGGGCCGCCGAGTTCGGCCAGAACACGTGGGACGAACTCAACGTGATCGAGAAGGGCGGCGACTACGGGTGGCCGCTCGTGGAGGGGATCGGCACGGATCCGAAGTTCAAGAACCCGGTGCTGCAGTGGGGCACCAACGACGCGAGCCCGAGCGGACTCGTGTTCACGCAGGGCACCTTCTTCATGGCCGCCCTGCGCGGCGAACGCATCTGGGCGATCCACCCGCACGATCCGATCGGGAATGTGCCCTGGTTCGTGGGCGAATTCGGCAGGATCCGCGACGTGGTCGAAGGGCCGAACGGCACGCTGTGGTTCCTCACCAACAACACGGATGGGCGGGGCGACCCGAAGGAAGGCGACGACAAGCTGGTGCAGTTCCGGCTCGAAACCGCAGTTGAGGGCTAGCCTGCTCCGTAACAACGGGGGAACGCTGTGACCATGATTCTGGGGTACGACCCGTCGACGCTTCGCGAGAAGGTCGACGAGGCTGCTGTGGCCGCACGACTGGGTGAGCTCGGCGACGAGCGCAGCGCGAGCGCGCTCGACGAACGCGCAGGACTCCTGCGGATGTCTGGCCGGCTCGACGAGGCCCTTGAGGTCGCGAACGAGGCGGTGCGCAATGCCCGCGGCGGCGGCGACCGGGAGCAGATCCTGCGCGCCAGAGTGCGGCGGGCACAGGTGCTGCAGGCCCAGGGCAAGGTCGACGCGGCGATCACCGAGTTCGACGACTGCGTCACCGAGGCCGCGGCCCATGGTTGGGCGCAGACGGAAGCCGATGCGCTGCAGTACCGCGGCACCGCGCGATTCGACCAGCACGACTACCCGGCTGCCGGGCGCGACTTTCGCGATGCGCTCATCATCCGGGTGCGCATCCAGTCCCCACCAGAGCTGATCGACGGCTCGATGATCGCCATCATGATCGCGGATTCCTTCGCAGACAGCGGGGAGAGTTAGCCTCGTCGGGTGGCTGATCTCAACCGGGTGCGCACGTGGGCGGATGCCCTCATCGCGATGCACCTCGACCCCGGCGTGTGGTCGTTCGGCTTCGACAACGCGAAGACCCGCGCGGGCCT
>JBDUEC010000094.1:0-8489 GCA_040002655.1 Rhodoglobus sp.
TCGACCTCGGCATGCCCGGTCTCACCGGCATCGAGGTGATCGAGGCCCTGCGCGGGTGGACCCAGGTTCCGGTGCTCGTGGTGTCGGGTCGCAGCGAGTCCTGGGACAAGGTCGCGGCCCTTGACGCGGGTGCGGACGACTACGTGACCAAGCCGTTCTCGGCCGACGAACTGCTCGCGCGCATCCGGGCCCTGTCACGGCGCACACCGGTCGCCACCGACGAGCCCACCGTTGCCTTCGGCGACGTGGTGGTCGACCTGTCGGCGCGAGTGGTAACCCGTGCAGGGGCGCCGGTGCGCCTCACCCCGACCGAATGGCGGCTGCTCGAGGTGCTGCTGCGCAATCACGGCAAACTCGTGACGCGCGAGACGCTTCTCACGGAGGTGTGGGGCCCGCAGTACACGACAGACACCGGATACCTGCGCCTCTACCTGTCCCAACTGCGCAAGAAGCTCGAACCGGAGCCGTCGAGCCCCCGTTACCTGCTGACGGAGGCGGGCATGGGCTACCGCTTCACCGGGGAGTAGCTGGTCGGCAGTAGCGCTGGTGGCAGAGGCAGCGCTACCGTAGCTGAAACTGAACCCTGTTCAGGGTCCAGACCCGCAGCAAGCGGAGGACTTCGATGAGCACAGGCGCAGCGTCACCCCAGAAGCGACTCAGCGGGCCAGCAATAGCCCTGATCGTGATCGGTGGTGTGCTGGTTCTCGCGATCGTCGCGGTGGCGTTCCTGCTCCTCGGGCGCGGACTTGGCGGCAACACGCCTATCGCGGACTCCACGCCGACTCCGACCACGTCGACCGCTCCGGTGGCAGATGGTCAAGGCACCGACAACTCGCAGGACGAGGCGGACTCGACGCCCCGCTTTACCAGTTTCGACGCCCCGACGACCGTCACCTGCATCCAGAATCAGGACAAGCCCGAGATCATGTTCGCCTGGACAACGGAGAACGCCGTCGAGGTCTGGTACACCTCCGGCCCGGAGGATGCCAAGGACGACAACTACATGCAGGTTCCGCTCAACGGCAACCAGAATGACCTCACCGACGAGCACCTGTTCCCCTGTGATCACCGCCAGACCAGCGACTACACGATCACGCTCGTCGGCCCCAACGGCGAGCACGTGAGCAAGTACTGGGTGGTCACCGACCTCAACTGGGGCGTCGACCAGGGCAGCGCCGACAACTAGGGCTAGTTGGCCTTGCCCTCGGTGCAGATAGCGTTCGATGCGCCCTTGTCGGGCAGTTGCGAGCAGGCGATGTTCAGAAGCAGTGGCACTTCCTGGTCGGTGATCTCCGGGGTGGCGTTGACGGCCGGGTACTTCTGCAGCATCGCCTTCCACTCGGTGAAGTTCGAGCATTCGGTGAGCGTCGCCTCGAACGTGAGGGCATTCGACTGGTCAAGCGGCACGTCGGCGGTTGCCTTCATCGCGGCCTCGCATTGGGCACTGGCTGCTGGGGGCGCTGCGGTACACCCCGCGAGGAGAAGCAACGCGGGCAGCACGACGAGCAGGCGACGGTACATGACGGGCACTCTATCGGGCGCACACTGGGTAAGTGCTTGACCGCGCGCCCTGGGCTCCGCGAGGGTGAACATCATGCAGAAGATCACGACATTCCTCTGGTTCGATAACAACCTCGAACAGGCGATCGAGTTCTACGTCTCGATCTTCCCCGATGCCAAGGTCACCGCCGTTCAGCGCAACGGTGACCAGGCCTTCCTCGGCCGCTTCGAGTTGGCCGGTCAGGAGTTCTTCGCCCTCAACGGTGGGCCGGACCATCCGTTCACCGTCAAGATCGACGTCGCCGAACTGGAGCGCGCCGCGAACGGCTAGGTGATCGGCGTTCCCTGGTGGAAGAGGGCCTCGCACTCGGCGGCTTCGGACACCCGCCAGAGGGTGGAACGGCGCACGGAGTTCGCCACGTAGGTGACCAGGACTACGCCGTCGTTCATGTGCCGGCCGTCGAAGTCCGTGACCTCGACAACCTGCCCAGGATCGCGTTCGAGCATCTCGATGATCTCGGCGCGAGTCCAGAGCCGACCGCTACGTCCGATTTCGGTGAAGTCCGCCGCGAGCAGGCGCTCAACCACGGTTCTATTCGAGCGGATCACGGGGTCGAGCAACGCACGCTCGGCGAGAATCGCGGCCTCCACGGCATCCATCATCTCGCCAACCTACCGAATACCCTCTGCAGGGAACGAATACACCGGGGATGCTGTCCGCGAGAGAACCCGACTAGCCAGCCAAGCCTGCCCTGACTGGAACGGCCGCGGGCGCGGTGCTTGACTTGACGCATGTCGACAGCGCCCGCAATGCATCCAGACGAACCGCACGGACCGGGAATCGCTTCCCGACTCAACTGGCTGCGCGCCGGGGTGCTTGGGGCGAACGACGGCATCGTGTCGGTCGCGGCGATTGTCGTGGGTGTCGCCGGTGCGACGCACGCTGTCGCGCCGATCCTCACTGCGGGCATCGCCGGGCTCGTGGGTGGCGCCATCTCGATGGCCCTCGGTGAGTACGTGTCGGTGAGCAGTTCGCGCGACACCCAACATGCCCTGATCGCGAAGGAGAAGCGCGAGCTCGCCGAGTTCCCCGAGGAGGAACTGGCCGAACTCGCCGACCTGTACCAGGCGAAGGGTCTGTCCGCGGCTACGGCCAAGCAGGTCGCCGATGAGCTCACTGCACACGACGCACTGGCCGCGCACCTCGAGACGGAGTTGAACATCCGCGAGGATGACATCGCCAGCCCCTGGCAGGCGGCCGGGGCATCCGCTCTCGCCTTCTTCATCGGTGCGCTGCTGCCCATGGCCGCAATCCTGCTGCCGCCGGACAACGTGCGCGTTCCGGTTACTTTCGTCTCGGTGCTGGTCGCGCTGGGCCTCACCGGTGCCACAAGCGCCTGGATCGGTGGGAGCCCGTGGCTGCGGCCGACCCTGCGCGTGGTGATCGGGGGCGGCATCGCACTCGTGGCCACCTTTGCGATTGGAACGCTGCTCGGCACGTCGGGCGTAGTCTGAGCCGCATGACGAAGATCCTCGTCGTCGAGGATGACGCCGCCATGGGTGCCCTCGTGCAGCGCGGCCTGACCGACGAGGGGTACGACGTCACCCTGGTCAGCACCGGGGTGGATGCGCTCATCGCCGCCGCGAATACCGAGTTCGGTGCGGCCGCGATCGATGTGATGCTGCCGGAGATGACCGGTTTCGAGATCTGCCGGCACCTGCGCAACGCCGGAAGCACCCTGCCGGTGCTGCTGCTCACCGCCCGTGACGCTGTGGAGGATCGGGTGTTCGGACTCGACTCAGGCGCCGACGACTACCTCACGAAGCCGTTTGCATTCGCGGAACTGAGCGCGCGAATCCGGGCACTCGTGCGCCGGGAGGCGGCTGCGCCCAAGCCCGTCCTGCGCATCGGCAGGCTTGAGCTGGACACCGCGGTCGTCCGCGCCTCCGCGCAGGGCAAGGCACTGCCGCTCAGCACGAAGGAATTCTCGCTGCTGCGTCTGCTCTCCTCGCGCGCCGGCGAGACACTCACCCGGCAGGAAATTCTTCAGGACGTGTGGGGAACGACGAGACACATCGACCCGACGATCGTCGACCAGTACGTGCGGTACCTGAGGCGAAAACTCGAGCCCATCGATTCAGGCGTTTCCATCACGACCGTGCGCAACGTCGGATATGTGCTGCGAGAGACGACCTGATGCTCTCCCGTCTCTCCATTCGTGCACGCATCACCATCGGCAGCGTGCTGGTTGCCGCGGTGTTGTTCGCCTTCGCGATCATCGCGGTGCGGGCGCAAGTCACGGCTGTTCTCACCAACGCCGACGCCACGCTCGCCCAGAGCGATCTGTCGTCGTTCCAGAAGGACATCCTCGCCCATCCGAGCGCCGAAGTGGATGATCCGGGCACGGGCGTACTGGTGCTGGTCGTGAGTCCCGACGGGCGGAGTGAGGTGAACACCCTCCCGCACGACGTGTTCGCGATCACCGCCCACCGGTCCGCCGACAATGCGGAGTTCACCACCACGGATGACGAGGGTCGCACTTTCGTGGTCGCGGGCCGCCTGGTGTCCACGTCGGGCGGCGAGTGGACGCTGTGGGCCGCACGCAGCACTGCGGCGAGCGAACTGGCAGTGCGAGGGCTCGATGCTCTGCTGATCGTGGGCGGACTCCTGCTGCTCGCTGCGTTCGGGGTCGCATCCTGGTTACTCGCATCGGCTGCCCTGCGCCCGGTTTCCCGCCTCCGACGTGAAGCCGAGAAGCTGGGCGCGGATGTTTCGCGCGGAGCCCTACCCGTGGGCCCGGCCCGCGACGAGATCGCGGCCCTGGCGACGACCCTGAACGCTTTCATCGACCGCGTTCGCGCCGGCACCGACCGGGAGAAGCAGATGGTGTCGGATGCGGCACACGAGCTCCGTACTCCGCTCGCGGCCCTCAAGACCCAGCTCGAACTCGCGCACGACGACTTCGGGAATGCTGACGCCCTGGCCGCCGAGTTGGTGACGGCCGAGGAATCCGTCGACCGCTTGTCATCGCTCGCGTCGAACCTGTTGGAGTTGTCTCGACTCGAGTCGGCGGAGCTTGCAACCCGGTCGAGCGGCTCGCAGCAGTTGGTCTCAGAGTTGATGGGCAGCGTCGACCGGGCGCGGATGATCGGCTTAGCCAAACGCGCGGATGTGACATTCTCGATCGACTCTGAGCGCGATGCCACCTACGCCGTGGCCGAGGATGCGTTCGGCAGACTCTGCGACAACCTGCTCGCCAACGCCCTGGCGGCGATCGACCGAGGAGGAAGCGTGAACGTGAGCCTCGCCGACTCGGGCGACAGCCTGGTTCTTGAGGTGCGGGACGATGGGCCCGGGATGCCGCCCACGTTCCTCGCGCAGGCCTTCGACCGCTTCAGCAGGCCAGACGATTCACGCACGTCGTCCACGGGCGGCAGCGGTCTCGGCCTCGCCCTGGTCAAGGCAACAGCCGCGGCCGCGGGCGGCACCGCGCAGCTACACAACACCAACCCCGGGCTGTCAGTGCGAGTCACTCTCCCCAAGATGTGAAGAATCACATTCCCAACGGCCGTCGTTCACGGGTGGCACCTAACAAGCGGTTGCACGCTGGATATGTCGCCAATTCCGGCGGCACAGTTCAGAGTCAGGAACTCCGTTGCCCGTGCAGACCACCAGCCGCACCCAGCTGACGCGAGCGAACGTCGACCGTCGCCGCCGGTACGCTCGTCGTGCCCGCCGCGGAGACCTGTTGGTCGTGCTGCTCTGGACCTCCGGCGCGGCGGCGGCAGCACTCTTTCTCGCGTACGGCGGCGCCGGGCTGTTCGGCACGCTCGGTGACGCCGTCACGAGCATCGGGATCATCACCGGACTGGTTGGCACAGACTTCGTGCTTGTGATGCTGGTTCTAGCCGCCCGTATCCCGATCATCGACCACACGATCGGCCATGACCGTGCGGTGGCCGTTCACCGGTCTCTCGGCAAGCCCGCGCTCTACCTGTTGCTCGCACACGGCATCGTGCTGCTCATTGGCTACGGGATCAGCTCCGGCATCGACCCGATCACTGAGATCGGCCCCATGCTGGCGCTTCCCGACATGCCCCTGGCCTTCATCGGCCTCGGCTTGCTCATTGCCGTGGTGGTGACGTCGCTGGTCGGTGTGCGTCGCAAGTTCAGCTACGAGGGCTGGCACCTCATCCACCTACTCAGCTACATCGCGGTCGCTGTCTCGCTGCCCCACCAGTTGAGCGTGGGCGGCGTGCTTGCTGGCGGCACTGTGCAGCGTGTGTACTGGATCGCGCTCTACGTCGTCGCATTCGGCTCTATTGCCGTTTATCGATTCCTCGAGCCGGCCCTCTCGAGCCTGCGGCACTCACTGCGCGTGGACCACGTCCAGCAGGTCTCGCCCGGTGTCACCTCCATTCACTTCTCCGGGCGCAACTTGCGTGCTCTCGGATCTGCGGGTGGGCAGTTCTACATCTGGCGGTTCTGGACGGCCAGCACCTGGTGGCACTCGCACCCGATCTCACTGTCGGCAATGCCGACCGATCACCACGCCCGCATCACGGTGCGCGAGCTCGGAAACGGTTCGGGAAGAATCTCCTCGGTGCCGAGGGGAAGCCGGGTGTCGATCGAGGGCCCATATGGGCTGTTCACGGATGACGCCCGCACCGCCCCGAAACTGGCGATCGTGGCCGCTGGCATCGGCGTCACCCCCGTGCGGGCCCTGCTCGAGCAGGCGAGCCTGGCGCCCGGTGAAGCCACCATCCTGCTGCGGGCGGGGGACGCCAGCGAAACGTACCTGTGGGACGAGATCGAAACGATCGCGGCCAGCAAGGGAGCACGGCTCTACACCATGCTGGGCAAGCGTTCGCGTACGGCACCGACCTGGATGCCTCAGGCCGACGCCCAGCGGGGCGTCACACTCACGAGCGCCTTCCCTCACCTTCTCGACTCCGACCTGTACATCTGTGGCCCAAGCGCATGGCTCGACCTCGTTGAGGCCGATGCTCGTGCAGCCGGTCTCCCCGCCCACCAAATTCATTCAGAGAGGTTCGACTGGTGAGAACACGCGCAGTAGTCACAAGTATTTTCGCCTCGTTCGCGGTGCTGGTGGTGGGGTGGCAGGCGGGCAATGCCGCCAGCACATCTGTCACATCGAGCCCACTGGCCAGCGGTTCCACCGGCGGAAACGGATCAACGGGCACCGTGGGCACCGGCTCAACGGGAACGTCGGGAACCGGCACCACGGGTGCTACCGGCGGCACTACGACCACAACGACCGGTGCGGCCGATGGCACCTACACCGGCTCGAGCGTGAACACGCCATTCGGCAGCGTGCAGGTACAGGTGACCATCGCGAGCGGCGCGATCACGGATGTCGGCGCAGTTCACCTGACCGATGCAGACGGCCGTTCGGTGCAGATCAGCAATCACGCGGCACCGATCCTCCGCACGGAGGTGCTCAGTGCCCAGTCGGCGAGCGTCTCGAATGTGAGCGGCGCCACCTACACGACACGGGGGTACCTGATGTCGCTCCAGTCCGCCCTCGACCAGGCCGGATTCTGATGCGCCACGTCTTCGAGACGATGGGTACGGTTGCGTCACTGGAACTTCCTGCAACGGATGGCGCGGCATCCCTGCTCGGGCGCGTCGAGTCGATCTTCGCGGAGTCCGACGCCCGATTCAGCCTCTACCGCCCCGACTCGGAGCTCAGCAGGATCGCCGCCGGCCAGTTGACCCTCATGGATGCGAGCGAGGTGATGCGCGCGGCATACGGCGAGGCGCTGCGCTGGCGCGAATCGACGGCCGGCGCATTCACTCCGAACCGGCCGGACGGGGTGACCGATCTCAATGGAATTGTCAAGGCGAACGCGATCGAGGCGGCGGGCGCCCAGCTCGACCGGGATGGATGCACCGACTGGAGCCTCAACGTGGGCGGCGACATCCTGGTGCGCGGTTCGCAACCCGACCGCACGCCCTGGAGCATTGGAGTAGTGGACCCGGCGAATCGCTCGGAACTGCTGTGCGCTATCCCCCTCACCGGCGGAAAGCGCGCCGTCGCGACCTCAGGCAGCACCGAGCGCGGCGATCACATCTGGCTGGGGTCGAGTCGCGCCCCCGCGCCCTTCCGGCAGGTGACCGTCGTGGCCGAGGACATTGTCACAGCCGATGTGCTTGCTACCGCGATCATGGCTGGCGGCCGATCTGAACTCGACGCAGCCTCCGACCGGTGGGACATCGACGTGCTCACGGTGGGACGTTCCAACGAGATTCTCGTGACGCCGCGCCTGCGAGCGGCGATCGAGCGCTGATCAGGTCAGGAAACGCTGATCGAGATCGCGCTGATGATCCCGATGATGAACGGCACGACACCGATCAGTATCCCGATGCCGCCCAGCACGATCCCCATCAGCGACGATGAGCGACCGTTGGCGGTGCCGGCGGGCAGGGTCTTGGCTTTGGTGAGGCCCATCACGCCCGCGATGATCGCACCGATTCCGATGATGCCGAAGAAGAGGCTCACCATGCCGAGGATGATAGCCAAGCTCGCGGGCTGGTTGACCTTCGCCGAGCTGACGTACGACGTGACCCCGCCGGCTCGCGCGCCGGAGTAGGGGTCTGGGCGCGCCGGGTCCGGCGCGGTGCCGGACCAACCGGGGGGTGGCGAGCTGGCGACACCCGGAGGAGGTGCGACCGGTGTTCCGTAGCTCGGGATGCCGCCGCTGAGAGGCGTTGCAGTCACGGTCGAGCTTCCTGCGCTGCCGGGAACGCGACGCGCCTCACTCCAGCTCGCGCCGTTCCACCACTGCTCGCCGGGTGTGCCGTCGGGCGAGGCATACCAGCCTGGGCTCTTCGGGGTGCTCATGCCACCACCCTATTCGTCCATCCCGCCCGCCAGCCACGCCAGCTGCGCAGCTGCCTAGCTCCCGGCCCCCGGGTACTGGAAGACGGCATCCAGCGGCACGGAGAACGTGTGCGCGATCTGGAA
>JBDUEC010000095.1:0-8453 GCA_040002655.1 Rhodoglobus sp.
ATGGGCATCGTGCGTCGCAAGAAGGTGGATGTCGCCGCCGACATCCCCGCCCGCCGCATCGCGGACATCCCGGTCGAGCTCGACGACGACCTCGGACGCTCGATTCGTGCGTCGGAGGCAGCACTGACCGCCCGCCTGCTCGAGAAGTTCGACCGGGTTCGCGACCTCAAACCGGATGCGCAGGACGCTGACCTGATCCGCGTCGTCGCGCACGCAGAGCTCGAGGAGTCCAAGGCCGCCAAGACCGGCGAGAACGTGTTCACCATGGTGCGCAAGATCGGCCAGGCGAAGGCCACTCTCGCGGCGGACTACACGGCCCAGCTCGCCCGCTCGGTGGGCAAGGTCGTGTTCTTCGCCAAGCACGTCGACGTGATGGACGCTGCCGAGGCCCACTTCGCCAGGGCCGGCCTCACGTCGGTGTCGATACGTGGCGACCAGAGCGCCAGCGCCAGGCAGAACGCGATCGACGGCTTCGCGAACGACCCGGAGGTCTCGATCGTGGTCGCGTCACTGACCGCGGCCGGCGTAGGACTCAACCTGCAGGCCGCGTCGAACGTGGTTCTCGCCGAACTCAGCTGGACGAGCGCAGAGCAGACCCAGGCGATCGATCGCGTTCACCGCATCGGCCAGGAGTTGCCGGTGACTGCCTGGCGGATCATCGCGGCGCAGACCATCGACGCGAGGATCGCGGAACTCATCGACAGTAAAGCCGGGCTCGCAGCGCGCGCTCTCGATGGCTCCGATGAGGAGATCACCGGTGAGGGCAACATCCAGCTCGAGGCGCTCTCGAGCCTGTTGCGCGACGCGCTGGCCGAGCGGGAGTAGTTGACCCCAGCCGGGCTAGCTGGCGCAGCGAATGCAGTGCGGCGTCGACGGGCGCGCCTCCAGGCGCGCGAACCCAATCGCCGAGCCGCAGCGCGCGCAGGTGCCATAGGTTCCGCCGTCGATCCGGCCGAGGGCAGCGGTGATCTCGGCCGAGTGGGACTTCGCCTGCTGCAGGATTGAGTGCTCCTGGGCGCGCTCGAACGCGAGGGTCGGGCCCTCGGGGTCACTCTCGTCGTCGGTGGACGTGTCCCTGCGGGACTCGAGGAAGCTCGCCATCTGGGCCGAGATGTCGCGGATGTGGGCGACCGCAGCTTCTGCATCGCCCTCCAGCCGGGTGCGCAACTTGTTCTCCTGGGTGCGGGTGAGGGCCGGTGCAGCGCCTGCTGCTGCCGTGGTGTTCGAAGCGGGAGTCATGGCACTAGTACACCAAGATCTGCCGACAAACGGTAGTACTTGTGGTTTACCCCCGTAGGGGGTACAACTCAGCGGGCGACCAGACGCTCGATCGCCGCCACGGGGATGCGTACCCAGTCGGGTCGGTTCCTCGCCTCGTAGACCACCTCGTAGAGCGCCTTGTCGAGTTCGAAGGCGTCGAGGAGCGCGTGGTTGGCTCGCACGTCCGAACCGGAGCGCGCGCTGTAACCGTCGAGGAAGGCCTCGCGAGCGGATGCCACCCAGGCCTCGACGTCCACCGGCGGCACCGCTTCGGCGAGTGCTCCAGCCACGTAGTCGAATGAGCGGAGCATGCCCGCCACGTCGCGCAGGGCGAAATCGAGGCGGCTTCGCTCGTGCATCGGGCGCAGTGGCTCGCCCTCGAAGTCGACGAGCACCCAGGCGCGTTCGCCGTGCGCGCCATCGATGCCGAGGACCTGCCCGAGGTGCAGGTCACCGTGAATGCGCTGCTGCGGCGGCCAGGGCACGGTGATCGCGCGCGCGAACACAGCCTCGATCGCCTCGAGATGGTCGGCCAGCGATGGCACCTCACTCACCGCTCGGGCGAGCCGGCCGCGCATCTGCGTGAGAACCCCAGCGATCTCGGCCGGCGTCGATGGGCTGGCCGGCAATGCCGTCGCAAGCGTCGCGTGCACGTCGGCGGTCGCGGCGCCCAGTCCGCTCGCGGACGCATCGAAGTTCTCGCCGGCCGCGGCCGATCGCAGGGCCAGCCGCCAGGCATCCTCGGCGCTGGGCAGGAACTCCTGCGCGAAAGCGAGGTTGCCACGAGCACGTCCGGTCGCCTCGCCCTTGTCGTCCCACTCGGCGGTGATATGGCCGATCGGATGCGGCACTGTCGTGGAACCGGCGGCGGCGAGCGCCGACTGCAGTTCGACATCCGGGTTCTCGCCGTGGTGCAGCGCGCGGAACACTTTGCAGATCACGGGGCGCGCCGCGGCGTCGTCCGATTCGAAGATGATCGAGGTGTTGGACTGTTCACCGGTGAGCACGCGTGAGCGGAGTCCGGCTGCCACGGCCCCACCGGTGTCGTAGCCCTCGATGTGCATCCGCTCGCCGTCGGCCGCGCCGTCGTCGGTGATGAAGGCGAGGAGCGCTCGGGCATAGGACGGGTCGTGTGGGCCGTCGTAGACGTGCCAGGGCTCGTCGTCATCGGTCACGCCAACGAGGGCGTGGTCGAGAGCATGATCGGCAAACCGGCGGTAGGTAAGCGGCACCTGGTAAAGGGCGGGCTTGCCAATGGTGTGGTCGATGTAGAGGTGCGTTGCGATCAGGACGTCGGGGTTGGCGGAGTCGAGCACCCAGCAGCCGATCTGCTCGAGTGCGGGCACTGCACCTTTGTTGGCGAACCACCGTTGGCCGCCCATCCACTGTGCGATGGTCGCCGGGGGCGCGACACGGTGCAGCGCACCAGTTGCTTCCTGCTCAACCATGAGACTCCAGCTCGTCGGGACTCCAGCTCGTCGGACACAGCTCACCGGATCTCCGGCTCGTTCGCTGACCCTCCCCAGCCTAGGCATCGGTGACCTCGAACGGTCAAGGGGGTTGCAGTCTCCGCACAAAATCCGCAGGGGGCGCACAGCCAGTGCATGGGAAGCCCGGGTACGGTCGGGGCATGAGCTCCTCTGCCACCAGCCTCCGGCGCGTGCCGGTGTGGGTATGGCGGGCGCTCATGGCGAACCGTGCAGCGGGGGAGCTGAGGCGATTCAGCGCCGACCCGATCGAGTCGGTCGACTACCACGACGAGATCGACTACGTGGGCGACGGACTCGCGACCCAGCGCCTCGACGTGATCGTTCCGAAGGGCACGCTTCTGACGGACACTGTCGAGCGCCTGCCGGTCTACGTCTACTTCCACGGTGGCGGCTGGACCTCCGGCGACAAGGCGGCGCTCACGCGCTACTGCGCGAGCCAGGCGGTCGGGGGGATGGTGGTCGTCAACGTCAACTACCGCATGGCAACGCAGTTCCACATGGAGCACATCCTGGGCGACGCAAATTCTGCGGTGGCCTGGGTGATCGCGAACATCGGCCGGTTCGGCGGGGATCCGGAGCGCCTCGTACTCGGCGGCGATTCGGCCGGTGGCCAGATCACCGCACTGCTCGCGGCGACGGCGAGCCAGCCGGCGCTTGCCGCGCACTACTCGCTTGTGCCCTCGTTTGCGGGCTCCGTCATCCGGGGGCTGGTGCAGCACTGCAGCCTCGTCGACTTCTCCGTCGTGTTCGAGCGCGGCTTCATCCTCGGCAAGGGATTCGTGCGGATGCTCCTGCCGCACCGCGGCAAGGGCCTCGACCTCGCGGTGGCGTCGCGGTACCTCTCACCGATCGAATGGCTGGGAAGCGCGTTCCCCCCTGTGCTCGTGACCACCTCGCGGCGCGACTTCTTCTACCGCGCCAACCTCAACTTCATCGACGCCCTGGTGCGGCATCGGGTGCCGGTGCAGTCCCTGGTGGACCCGGTGGCGCAGCACACCTGGCAGCAGGATTCGCGGCATCCAGCGTCGCGCGCCGTATACGAGCGGCTGCACGCTTTCGTGCGCCAGGTGACGGATCGGGTCGCGACGGTCGGCTGAGCTCGCGTATTGTCTAGCCGTGATTGATCACGGCCCGCACGATTCCTCCGCAGCGCGCGACGAAGCGGCGCGCCTGGATGATGCCATTCCCGACCTGGACTGGACAGTTCTGCCTGCGGGCGCCTCGCGCTCGCACATCTCCGCCCCGAGCGGCGACTTGGCGTCGATCTCGGTGGGCAACCCCGACGACCCGTGGGTGGTGCTCGTGCCGGGAGTGACGGGCTCCAAGGAGGATTTCTCCCTCATGCTGCCACTCATCGCGGGCAGCGGCTACTACGTGGAGACCTTCGACATGGCCGGCCAGTACGAGTCAGCGGATGCCGGCCCGGCCAACCTGGCGCCCCCGCGCCAGCACTACGACCACGCGCTCTTCGTGGGTGACCTGCTCGCGGTGCTCGAGCGCGCCCCCGGCCCCGCGCACGTGCTCGGGTACTCCTTCGCGGGAACCGTTGCCCAGCTCGCATTCGCGGAACGGCCCGACCTCTTCGCGAGCCTCACGCTGCTCAGCGCCCCGCCCGAGCCCGGGCAGGGATTTCGCGGGGTCAAGCGCATCGGCTGGCTCTCCGGTCTCACCGGCGGGCGGATTGGTGCTGCACTGATGATCTGGGGCGTGCGCGAGAACTTCACCAAGGTGCCCCCCGGGCGGTTGCGTTTCGTGCGCGACCGGTTCTCGCTCACCTCCCGGGAGAGCGTGCGCGACATCATCCGCCTGATGAAGAAGGCACCAGACGTGCGCCCTGTGCTGGCGGCGGCGAAGATGCCGAAGTTCGTCGCGGTTGGAGAGCACGACCTGTGGCCACTCGCGCTGCACGCGCGGTTCGCGGAGGAGATCGGCGCGCGCATCGGCGTGTACCGCACCGGGCACAGCCCGTGCGAGACCACCCCGCACCAGCTGAGCCGCGACCTGGTCGAGCTCTACGCCTCCGCCGGCGTCTGATCGGCGTCGCGTGCGCTGTGCGCCCTGCGGGCGGCACGACGCGCTGAGTACGACTGCTCGCGGTAGTTGAGACTCATCGTCGAGAACGCGCGTGATACCCGGCGAGCGAGCCCCGCAGGCGATGCGAACGGCCGGGCAGAGATACCGACCCGCAACGTGCGGTCGAATCGGGTGACCATGTCCGGCTGGATGTGGAAGCTCAGGTCGAGGTCGTCGTGAACGTCGGGCCGGTCGCTGTGCACGGTGCCGCGCAACCGATCCCACACGCTCGCCCGAATGGCGAGGTTCGAGCCGAACAACGGGTCGTACCCGAACAGCCAGCCGATGAACCAGATGTAGCCGCCGATGTAGAAGGTCTCGCCCGCCCAGTGCACGAAGCGGTTGGAGCCGTAGAAGTCACCTGGGCCGCTCAGCGCCGACAGTTCCGGCGCCGATTCGAACGTCGCGACCACGCGTTCGATCCAGTCCGGATGTGGCAGGGAGTCGGCGTCGAGGCGGCAGATGATGTCCCCGCGCGCGGCATCGAAACCCGCCGACGTGGCCGGGAAGATACCGCGGATGGGCTGGTCGACCACGCGGGCACCGGCGGCTCGCGCGACCTCGGCCGTGTCATCCGTGCTGCCGTTGTCGACCACGATGACCTCGTCGGCCGGCCGGGACTGGGCGGCAATCGCGGCGAGGCAACGGCGGAGCATCGGTGCATCGTTGAGAGACGGGATGACCACGGAGACGAGCGTCATGATCACCCGATTCTAGTGAGCGGCCGCCCGCTAGTCTGGGCTGGTGAATCGCACCGTCGCCCGCTGGTCCGCCGCGCTGGTCGCCATCACGTTGGCTCTCGCGGCGCCCGTCGCGGCCTCTGCCACCGTGCCGGATGTTGTGGGCGCAGACACCAGCGATTTCAGCTTCGACTCCTTCACGGCCGACTACTACCTCGACGTCGACGCCGCCGGCTTCGCGACGACTCGCGTGGTCGAAACGCTGGTCGCGGAGTTCCCCGATTTCGACCAGAATCGCGGCATCATCCGAGCGATTCCGACCAAGGACGGCGAGTTTCCGCTCGACGTGACCATGCTCTCCGTGAAAGACCAGAACGGCAACCCGGTCTACTACGAGCGCCAAGACGACTACGACTTCGCCGACTTCGCGCTCGGCACCGATGACTTCGTGCACGGCAAGCAGACCTATGTGCTCGAGTACACGATGCGCAACACGATCAGGCATTTCGCGGACTCCGGCGGTGATGAGTTCTACTGGGACATCAACGGCAACGGCTGGGCCCAGTCGTTCGGTTCGGTGACGGCCAGGGTGCACCTGAGCGATGCGCTGGTGGGCGCCCTGACCGGCGACATCGCGTGCTACCGCGGCTACTACGGCGACAACGAGCAGTGCGAGCTGGTGAAGAGCGAGGGTGGCCGGGAGTTCGACGTGACCGCCGCTGACGTGGGACCGTACAACACCGTCACTGTGACTATCGGCTTCGCGGGCGCAACGGTTGTGCAACCGGCGCTCGCGCGTGACAGCTGGATCGTCACCGTGGCCCCGCGGGTTCTCGCCGGCCTCGCTGGACTCCTCGTGCTCATTGCCGTCATCGTGCGCGTGGCGTTCTGGCGGGATGCACGCGGTCGCGGCACCATCATCGCCCAGTACGAGGTGCCGGAGGGGGTGGATGTGCTGATGGCAGCAAACATTATCAAGCGTGCTTCGAAAGGCCTCTCCGCCCTGTTCGTGGACTTCGCGGTACGGCGGATGGTGCGGGTGATCGTCGACCCAAACACCACGGAGGCCTCGAAGAACCGATTCACCCTTGAATTCCTCTCGGCCGATGGCGCGACCAATGACGAGCGCGGGGTGCTCACCGCGCTATTCGGCTCGGAGCTCAAGGTGGGCGACAAGGTCAACCCCGGCCGACTCGGAATCTCCGCTGGCGACAAGCTGTACAGCACCACCGCTCATGCGGCTCGCCGGGTGATCGCCACCAAGTTGCGGGCGAAACCCAGCGACCGGTTGCCGAAGATCCTCCGGCGCATCGCGGGCTGGACCTTCCTCGCCTTCATTCCGATCTGGGTCTGGGCGATCATGGTCAACGTGCTCGATGAGACCTCGGTAGTCGGATACACCTTCCTCACGGCTGTGCTCGCGGTCGCAGTGCCGATCATTCTGGTGCGGCCCAACCTGCTGACGGATGCCGGCGCCGAGCTGCGTGACCACCTGCTGGGCATGCGTCTCTACCTCACAGTTGCCGAGGAGGATCGCCTGCGCATGCTGCAGAGCCCGGACGGCGCCGAGCGCGTGAACATCAACGACAACGAGGCCATCGTGAAGATCTACGAGCGCCTGCTGCCCTACGCCGTGCTGTGGGGCGTCGAGGACAAGTGGTCGGAGCAGCTCAGGGCGCGCTACCCGCAGGGCAGCACCGACTGGATTCAGGGCACTTCCTTCGACTCGAACCTGTTCTCCAGTTTCGCGCTGGCCTCGACCTCGTCGGTGCGCCCGATCGTGACCTCGTCGAGCAGTGGCAGCTCGTGGTCGTCGAGCGGCGGGTCGAGCTTCTCCAGCGGTTCGAGCGGCGGCGGCTTCTCGGGTGGCGGCGGCGGTGGCGGCGGCGGGGGCGGGCGTTAGGCTCTAGCCAGTGGACATCACGCTCATCGTCGCGCTAGTCATCGCACTGGCTCTCTTCTTCGACTTCACGAACGGGTTCCACGACACGGCAAACGCCATGGCGACCCCGATCGCGACCGGCGCGCTCAAGCCCAAGACGGCGGTGGCGATCGCTGCGGTGCTCAACCTGGTCGGTGCCTTCCTGAGCACGGAGGTCGCGCGCACGATCAGCGGTGGACTGATCCGGGAGGGCCAGGGCGGTATCCAGATCACGCCAGTGCTCATCCTGGCCGGGCTCATCGGCGCGATCGTCTGGAACCTCGTCACCTGGCTGCTGGGGCTGCCCTCATCGTCGAGCCACGCGCTCTTCGGCGGGCTCATCGGGGCGGTGATCGTGGGTGCGGGCTTCGGTGCGATCGACGGCGGGGTGCTGGTCTCCAAGATCCTGATCCCGGCGGTGCTCGCGCCACTCACCGCCGGGGTGGTCTCATTCATCGCCACCAAGATCGCCTACGGGGTCACCAAGAAGCGCGAGCGCGACGGATTCCGGCGCGGCCAGGTCTTCACGTCGTCCCTGGTGTCGCTCGCGCACGGCACCAATGACGCCCAGAAGACCATGGGCGTGATCACGCTGGCCATGATCGCAGCGGGGTTCCAGGATGTGGGCACCGGACCTGCCCTCTGGGTCATCGTCGCCTGTGCGCTCGCCATCGCGATCGGCACGTACACGGGTGGATGGCGCATCATCAAGACGATCGGGCGCGACATCACCGACATCGAACCCGCACAGGGCTTCGCGGCCGAGGCGGCGACCACCGCGACGATCCTGGCATCCACTCACCTCGGCTTCGCGCTCTCGACCACGCAGGTCGCTTCCGGTTCGGTGATCGGCACCGGTGTGGGCCGCAAGGGAGCGTCGGTGCGCTGGCGCACCGCCGGTCGCATTGCGCTCGGCTGGCTGATCACGATCCCCGCCTCCGGCGTGGTGGGTGCCCTCGCGGCCTTCCTGGCCGGGCTGGGCCTGTGGGGTATCATCCTCGATGTGGTGCTCGCGACCGGGGCGATCCT
>JBDUEC010000096.1:0-8292 GCA_040002655.1 Rhodoglobus sp.
ACCGCGATGGTGCCGACGGTCTGGTTCGGTCCTGTGCCCTTCGCAGGACTCTCCGGGTCCTGGTCAACAGCGACGGCTCCGCCGTGTACCCGCTGCAGCAGCCCCTCGCGTTCCATTTGCGCAAGGTCGCGGCGGAGTGTCACCGGCGTCACGCCGAGTTCCTCGGTCAGCTGGGAAACACGCACCGCCCCGTCGCGCGCGAGCGCTTCGAGAACTCGGGCCCGCCGGGAAGGGGCGAGTGCCGCCGCGGTCTGCGAAACGTAGCTCATTCTTCATCTCCGCTGATCGGTGGATCCATTTCTACCGTGACTTCGAGGTGATCGCGCCCTGTTACGTCAATTTCGATGCGCCGGAGTCGCGAGCCCCACACGGACGACAGCACCGGATCATCCAGCTCGCGGACCGTGGTCGATGCAGTCGCCCCCGGGTCCCAGCGCACGACGACCGGGGTGGCGCCCTCAAGCGGAGTGATGCGTGCCTCTCCCGGTGCCAGTTGTACCTCACCGGCGACGAGCAGTCGTACCGTCGTCGGCGGCTCGGCCGCGGATCCGGTCCACGGTTCGAGGTCCCACACGTCCGAAACGGTGATCCGGGCGTGCCGCCGGTCGAGCGCGGCCGAGCGCCGCCACGAGCCGAGCCCGGCGACCGGGTACGCGGGGGCAATGTCGAGCTCGATCGCGGTGACGTCGCTTTCGATGGCGGCGTGCACATCCTTCGCTGCGAACGCTTCGCCAGCGCCCTGCGCGGTCCCGCGGATCTCGGGCACGGAGTGCCAGGAACTCTGCATCGTCCAGATGTCGTACCGATCCGGACCGAACGTGGCAGCCGTGTACGTTGGCCGGCCGGCATCCACGATCACCGGCACCCCGTCCGAGGCGATCACGAACGACCCGACGTCGTTGTGGTTGTGATGCTCGCCATTGGTGCCGCCCTTGATCGCCAGGGTCAGGCCGACGGATGACTTCTCGGAAACGCGGGCAACCAGCACTTGTGTGGAGGGGAGCCAGACGTCGCGCGGGAGTGGAGACGCGGCGGTGCCAGCGGCGAGCCAGTCGAGGTCGGTTATCCCGCGCAGCAGTCGCCCAAGTCCTTCCGACTCGTCGCAGGCCGGAGTCGCGGGGTCGCGGTGGGCTGCGGCGTGCGCCAGGGCCTGTACGTCACCGATTCGACGTGCAGCCCGGTGCAGCGCGTGCCAGGGATGCTCGGAAGTCGGCCGCGCCTGGCTGTCGGCGAAGTTCACGTACCAGGGCCCACCCAGGTGCATTCGGTGGGGGAACGCCACGGTCTCGCGCAGGGCCGGGAGTTCCGCGGCGTCGAGTCGACCGCCGGTGGCGTGCGACAGGATGTCGAGGGCCTCGAGCGCGCGCAATGCGCCGTTCCACCAATATCCGAAGCCCTCATCGATCGCGCCGTCGGCGGGGAGGGAGGCGACGTACCGGTCGAGGCCATCGATGACCAACGCGACGACATCCGCCTGGGCCTCGCTGTCCTGGGCGAAGCGGAGGGCGGCGACGAGCACGTTGCCGTGGATCCAGGGGTTCCAGTTGTGGACATCCCCGTCCAGCCCCAGCCAGTGCCAGTCGCGGCGCCGCACGAAGGGGTCGAGCACCCGGGTTTGCACTTCGTGCGCCATTCGGTGCCGGAGGCCCGGGTACCGCGCATCCAGTTGGTCTGCGAGCAGATGGTCGAGCCAGGCGAGTTGGCCGGCGACCTCCCCTGCTCCCAGATCGACATACGGGTCAGTGACCACCCCGAGCACCGCTCCGTGGCGCCGAGCCGCATCGTCGTGCGCCGGCCAGCACCACGTCGACTGCTCGCAGAGCAGCACTACCCCGTCGGCTACCTCATCGATCCAGCGATCATCGAGCGTGAAGGCAGCGGCGAGCGCCGCGCGACTGAGCCGTCGCTGGCGCGCAAAGGCAACCTGCTCCCAGCCATCCCGATCGCCGTCACGGTGAACCCGGACCGCCGCACTGGCCAACGGTTGCGGCCAGGCACTGCCCAGGTCCGCTTCAGCACGCCGGAGGATGTCCTGGCGGGTAAGGAGATCGGGCACTCCGGTCGTGGCGTTCCAGGCGTCCCGTTCGGTGGCAGGAGGCACGGGCAGCCCGTTTCCCGACGCCAGAAACCCCGGTAAGAAGGATCGGATGGACTCGGCTTCCAGTCCCGCTCGCCGCCGGTACTCATTGCTGACAGGGGCGGCATCGGACACGAAACGAACATAACCGATCACGACTAATTATGCAATATGTCTTGAAATGTATGTTTCAGATTGCTAATCTCCGAAAGCGGTCGAATCAGAATATCTGGCTCGGATCCGTTCAAAGGGGAAAGGAACCGTGACGTTCGCATGAGCGCAGCCGAGGGCGACTGGCAGCGGGACCAGTGGGTCCGCTACGCCGATCGCCTGCTGGCCGGAGCTCGGGCGCACCTCTGTGCGGGCGGCTCACAAGTGCTGTTCCCCGGCGCCGAGGGTGGCTACGGCAGGGCCGTCGATGGTCTCGAGGGTTTCACTCGCTCCCTGCTGATCGCCGGCTTCCGTATCGCGGGCGAACGTGGCGTGTGCGTCGACGAGCACATCGAGTTCTGCCGCCGTGGAATCACGAACGGTGTCGACCCGGCGGCAGCGGATCGCTGGGTGCTGCTCACCGAGCATGACCAGGCGAAGGTCGAAGCAGCATCCATTGCCCTGATCCTGGACATGACTCGCGCCTGGGTATGGGACAGCCTCGACGCCCTGACCCAGGAGCGCGTGATTGCGTATCTCGCCCCCGTGGTTGGCGACGACAGCTACCCGAAGACGAACTGGCTGTGGTTCCGAATCGTCGTGGAGACGTTCCTTCGTTCGGTCGGCGGACCGTGGTCGAGGGAGGACATCGACTCAGACCTCGCCCTTCACGACTCCTTGGTGCGTGCCGACGGCTGGATCTCGGACGGCGCCGAGCGCTCCTACGACCACTACGTCGGCTGGGCGCTGCACCTGTATCCCGTGCTGTGGGCACGCATGGCCGGGGCCTCGGAGCTCAGCGGCGGACGCGCGTCGGAGGATGTCGGCCGGCTCGACCGCTACCTGGCCGACGCGCTCGCGCTGGTCGGCGCAGACGGCTCGCCCCTGCTGCAGGGCCGCAGCCTCATCTACCGGTTCGCCGCAGCTGCACCGTTCTGGGCCGGCGTGATCGCCGGCGTGCCGTCGTGGTCGGCGGGGCAATTGCGGCACGCCGCGAGCCGCATCGTGCAGCACTTCGACGAGCACGACGTTCCCGGCGACTCGGACGTGCTCTCGATCGGATGGCACGGTCCATGGCGCGGGCTCGCGCAGTCCTACTCGGGCCCGGGCTCGCCGTACTGGGCCGCAAAGGGACTGCTCGGTGTCTCCCTGCCCGCAGATCACCCCGTCTGGTCGGCGCCGACCGCACCCCTGCCGGTCGAAACCGGTGACTCGATCCGCGCCATCGTGGCACCCGCCTGGATCGTGTCGGGCACGCGGTCCGATGGCATCGTGCGGGTCATCAATCACGGCACGGACCACGCCGTCGAGGGCACGCCGTCTGCGGACTCGCCCCTGTACGCCCGACTGGGTTACTCGACAGCGACGTTTCCGGCGCTCGACGAGGAGTCGTGGCTCAATCCGATCGACCAGGCCGTGGCGATCCTCGACGCGGCTGGGCGCGCAACCCATCGCTCGGGGATGCGAGCGAGCGTGCCGTTCGTAGGACCGGATGACGTCGGCGTCGTCGGCTCGACCTGGCGGGCCCACTGGCTCGACGCGACTCCGACCGACCATCGCCACGGCCATGGTCTGCCAGGCAGACTGACCCACGCTGGCGACCTCGACGTGCGATCCCTCGTGCGTGGGCCGTGGGAGGTGCGGCTCGTGCGCGTGATCGCCCTGGCGTCCGACGCGCGGGCGACGGGCGTGCGTGTTGGAGGCTGGCCGCTCGCGGGCGACGACCCCGTCGAGGACCTCGTGGGCGACCGCGCGCTCGTGCGCAGCGGTGGGCTTCGGAGCGCAGTCCATCTGCTGGCGGGGGATGGCACGACGGGCGTCGAACGACGCGCCGACGCCAGCCCGCTCGGTGCGGTCGGGACGATCCCCTTCGTCGACCTGCCGGTGGCCGTCGGCAGCTGGAGCGCCATCCTCGTCACGCTCTCCGGCTCGAGCATCGGCGACACACGAGCGGCGATCGACCTCGCAGATGAGCATGGCGACCTCGCGGTGACCGTGACCTGGCCGGACGGCCAGCGCACGACCCATCGCATCAATGACCCCCGAACCGTCGTGGCGACGGTCGGGCACCAAGATCGGGCCCAAGGATGAGTCCGAGCAACCATGAAGGAGCAAGAAGAATGAAGCGAATCCTCGCGCCCGCGATAGGTGTCGCCCTCGCGGCCACCCTCACGCTCGCGGCATGCAGCACCCCCGCACCACCCGCCGAACCCGATGCGCCGGTTACCCTCACGCTGTCGGGGTGGGGTCTCGACACCACGCCCGAGTTCCAGATGCTCGCCGATGGCTTCCACAAGGCCAACCCGAACGTCACCGTCAACGTCGTCGGGTACGACGCCGCGGAGTACAACACCCTGCTCACCGCCGACCTCGGTGCCGGCAGCGGACCCGACATCATCACGCAGAAGGAGGTCAAGTTCCTTCCGGTCCTCGTCGACGGCGGCCAGCTGTTGGATGTCTCCGATGTGAAGCTTCCCAAGGGCATCGGTGGCGCCAGTTCCTACCAGGTCGACGGCGTGCAGTACGCGGTACCGTATCGCCAGGATTCGTGGGTGCTGTACTACAACAAGGACCTGTTCGACGCGGCCGGGGTTGACTACCCCGACGGCTCGTGGACCTGGGATGACTACGACGACGCCGCCGCGGCGCTGACGACCGCCGACCACTACGGCACGTACGAGCACCGCTGGCAGTCGGTGACCCAGGGTTTTGCGAACGCGCAGTGGGACGGCGACATCTTCTCCGGTGACTACTCGTACATGAAGGACCTGTACGAGCGGCGCCTGGCCCGCGAAGCGGCCGGCTACCAGATCGACTTCGCGACCTCGAGTGCGAATAGCCCCACCTACCCGGGCGAGTTCGGCACCCAACATGCGGCCATGCTCCCCATGGGCACGTGGTATGTCGCGACGCTGCTCGCCCAGCAGGCGTCGGGCGAGGCCCAGGACTTCAAGTGGGGCTTCGCGCCGATCCCGCAGCGCGACGACTCCACGGTCGACAACCCGGTGACCTTCGGCGACCCGACCGGCTTCGGTATCAACGCGGCCATCTCCGGGGACAAGGACAAGGTTGCGGCGGCGAAGGCCTTCCTGGCTTGGGCCGCGAGCGCTGACGCCGCGAGCATGCTCGCCGGCATCGGCATCACGCCGGCACTCACGAGCGACAAGGTGGCCAACGCCTACTTCGCCGTCGACGGTGTGCCGACCGACGACGTGTCGAAGTTCGCGTGGTCGACGCACGACACCAAGCCGGAGAACCCCACCTCGGGTGACACGGCGGCAGTGCAGACCATCCTCGGCACCATGCACACGGAGATCCTGACGAAGGCGAAGACGGTCGAGCAGGCGTTCACCGACGCCGAAGCGGCCTTCAAGGCGCTCTAGCACCTCTCTTCCGGTGCCGGGCCCGCGAGGTCCGGCACCGGAACCACCCACCACCCTGTTCGAGGAGACACATGACGAGCACACTCGCCACCCCGGCCGGCACCCGCACTCCGCGCCGGCGCTCGAAGCTCGTGCTGCGCAACACGCTGCTCGGCTGGAGCTTCATCCTGCCGAACTTCATCGGCTTCGCGGTGATCACCCTCGTGCCCGTCGGGACGCTCTTCTACATCTCGCTCACCGACTTCAACATCTTCGGCAAGGGCGACTTCATCGGCCTTAGGAACTTCCAGAAGCTCCTCGTCGACCCGCTCTTCCAGCGCTCGTTCGTCAACACCCTCTACTACGCCGTTATGCACGTGCCGCTCACGATCGTCGTGTCGCTCGGGCTCGCGCTGTTGCTCAACACCAAGCTCCGCGGCGTCTCGTTCTTCCGCACCGCCGCGTTCTTCCCATACATCACCTCGATCGTGGCAATCGGGCTTGTCTGGAACCTGCTGTTCAGCCCCCAATTCGGGCCCATCAATGAGGTGTTGCGCTTCCTCGGCGTTGCTGATCCACCCGGCTGGCTCACCTCGCAGGACTGGGCGATGCCCTCGATCGTCATTATCAGTACGTGGCGCGACATGGGCTACTACATGATCCTGTTCCTCGCGGCCCTGCAGACCGTGCCGCGCGAACTCTACGAGGCCGCGCGCGTGGACGGCGCGAGTGCCATCCAGCGATTCTGGAACGTCACCCTGCCGGGACTGCGCCCGACGATGTTCCTGGTGACCGTGCTGCTCACGATCGCGTCGTTCAAGATCTTCGACCTCATCATCGTGCTCTCACCGGGCGGCAACGCGGCCCCGAACGCCGCAACAGTGGTGCTCTCGCAGTTCATTTACCAGAAGGGCTTTGTCGAGTCGAAGTTCGGCTACGCGTCCTCTGGGGCAGTCGCGCTCTTCTTCCTGTGCATCATCGCGACCGTCATCCAGTTCGTCATCAACAAGAGGCGGAGCGTCTGATGACCACGACCCAACTTGCCAACACGCCGCCGGTCACGAGCGAGCGTTCGGTGCCGGAGGCCAGCAGCCCTCGCCCGGATCGGTCCGTCCGCCCCGCCGTGCGCGTGGGCAGGATCGTGGGCAGCATCCTCCTCGTCGCGTTCGCCCTTGCGCTGCTCGTGCCCTTCTTCTGGATGGTCATCAGCTCGTTCAAGGGTCCGAACGAGGTCTTCTCGGTGCCAGTGCAGTGGCTGCCCGACACATGGCATTGGGAGCACTACGCCGACCTGTGGACCGAAACGGGGATGGCGACCTGGCTGCGCAACACGATCCTCCTGTCGGCCGCCGTGACCTTCCTCCAGGTGCTGACGGGCTCCTTCGCCGCGTACGGCTTCGCTAAGGTGCGCTTTCCCGGACGGGACGTGCTCTTCCTCGTCTACCTCGGCACGATCGCCGTGCCGTGGCAGTCGTACATGATCCCGCAGTACATCCTGATGGCGCAGGCCAAGCTCACGAACACCCTCCTCGCGCTCATCGTGCTGCAAGCCTTCGGGGCGTTCGGCGTCTTCCTCATGAAGCAGTTCTTCGAGACGATCCCCGAAGAGCTCAGCGAGGCAGCGCGCCTCGACGGGCTCAGCGAGTACTCGATCTGGGCGCGCATCATGCTCCCGCTCTCGGTGCCCGCACTCGCCGCACTCGCGCTGCTGACCTTCGTCAACACCTGGAACGACTACCTCGGTCCGCTGCTCTACTTGCGCAGCCCTGAGAACTGGACCGTGCAGCTCGGGCTCAAGAACTTCATCGCGAACAACCTCTCCGCCGACTACTCGATGCTCTTCACCGGGCTCACGATCTCGGTCATCCCGATCGCGATCGTTTTCCTGCTCGGGCAGCGCTTCTTCATCGAGGGCATTGCGACCTCCGGGCTCAAGGGCTGAGTCATGCGTTTCGAGAAGGTGCAGAGGGGGATGGATGCGCTTGGCACGGCACTCGCGGTCAACCTCATGCTCGCAGTCACGGCATTCCCGCTCATCGTGCTGCTCGTGTTCACGAACGCGTTCGAGACCTGGCCGCTCGTCGCGCTGGCCGCGGTAGTCGCCGCGCCCGGGCTGCCGGGCGCGTTCACCGCCTTCCGTCGGCCGGACGACAACCCGTTTCGCGCCTTCCTGCGCGGCTACCGAGCGACCTGGCGCGGCGCGAGCCTGGTCGCTCTGTGCCTCGTCGCGGCCGCCGCCGTACTTCTCGCCGACGCGCGCTTCTTCGCCGACGGGCCGTTCGCGCAAGCGGCCATGGTCGTGCTCGTGGTCGTCGCCGTGCTCATCGCCGGCGTGGGGCTGCTCGCCCTCACCGCGATCGCGGAAGAGCCCAGCATCCGACTGAGCATCGCGATGCGCCGCGCAGCATGGTGCGCCGTCCAGCGCTGGTACCTCACGCTCGCGAGCCTGGCCGTGCTCGTCATCTTCGCCGCGCTGTTCGTGAACATCCCGCTACTCGCGCTCTCCGCGGCCGCCTCGCCGGCGCTCTATGTCGCATGGACAAACAGTCGCTTCTCGCTGCGCGGCACGCCCGTCGTTGCCGAGCCCTCGAACTCCTGACCGCACGAGAACCTGAAGGAACAACCGATAGCCATGACGTCGACCTCGTCCGAGCACGACCGGATCTCGCCGGCCCACGACCCCGCGATCGACCGCGCACTCGC
>JBDUEC010000097.1:0-8255 GCA_040002655.1 Rhodoglobus sp.
TCGAGAGGGGCTTAAGGAGGACACCTAACGGTCGATCCGAAAACGACCGATTTCGACTGAGAAAGCGGTCCGACGCCGGAACGGCGATCCGGAACTTCCGTAACAGCCTGCTCCCCGCTTGGCCCTTTACAGAGGGGTAGAACGCCGCGTACACTGCTCGGGCAAGGGAGGTCACGATGAAGAGACCAATACCAAAGCTCGTGCTGGCCGGAGTGTTGGGCCTCAGCCTCGCCCTCGTCGCGGTCCCGGTCGCTAATGCGACGGGATCTACGTCACGCAACTGCGCCACTTACGGCATAGGGTCAGGAAGCCTCCTAGGGCTCTCGAACACGGCCTATGGGTATACCCAGAAAAGCGGCGTATGCGGGCTCAGTGTGACAGTTCAAGTCGAGTATCAGGTCTATCCCGGTGGCCCGTACGCGTGGACCGGTGTCACCAGCGGTGCGTCGTTTGCGCGCATCGATCAGATCTACACGGTGGGCGCTGAACACTGCTCGTCGGGCGTGTTCTGCTTCCCCACTTGATGCGAAAGGCAAGGCCATGAAATCACCCAATCACGTGTTAGCCGCTGCGGTGTCCGGAACCCTATTGTTGGGGGCGCTGGCAGGATGCGCCTCGAGCGCAACCGCCCAGGACGCACCCCAACCGCAACAACGGACGCCCAGCGACTACATCTCTAACCCGCCGGAAAATTCGCAGGCACAAGATGCTCTGCTGACCCAGCCCTTGACCGCAGAAACATATCGAGAGGCCTTCGCGAACTACCAAAAGTGTATGTCCGCCGCCGGATTTGACGTGTTTGGCGTGAAGGACGACGGGGTGATCATCAAGTACTCGATACCGGACGCCGCAGTCCAAGCGGGAGTACACCAGGTCTGCTACCCGGAAGAGTTCGCCCAAATCGACACTGCGTGGCAACTAGCAAACGAAGGCAAGTAGCGACTAACCGCATCCCGCCTACCTCAGTCTGCGCCAACCAGTAACGACCGATTACGGGGCGCGCGGAGATCTCCGGCACCAGGCCACGACACGCCGCGCGAGCGTGCACCGAAACTATCCACCGAAACCTCAGTGAGCCGAACCGCTCTGTCGAACGTTATCGGTATGGGCGGCGTACCTGTACCCGGATACCGACATCCTGACCGCTGACCCGGAGCTCCGCACCGTCGCGGTGGGAATCTGTTCCGCGCGGCGGGCGGCGAGCAAGCGTTCCGCTTGCCAGAGCCGTTCGTCGGTGAGGTCCAGGCGCTAGTCCGTGATCGGCGGGGCGAGTTCGAGAAATCGTTCGTGCACCTGCGCCGACTCGAACGGACCTTCGCCGTCTGAGGTCGTCGCGGGTTCGTCGAAGGAAATGACCCAGATGCGACCACCCGCGGCACCCTTGCCCCAGACTCCCCCGATGGCCGAACCGCCGGCCCGCACGATGACGCCAGTCGGTTCGTTGCGCCACGGCGACACATCTCCCGACGGCTCGTCCCGCACTACCACCTGGGCACCGATGCCAAATTCCTGGGTCATCCGATCGAGTGTATCCGCCGCCTTCGCAGGCCCAGGGAATGCCGCGGCGGGCCGGCGCAGTTGCTACTCTCGATGGGCAACGAGGGAGCACGCATGACCGTGACGGGAACGGATTTCGACTGGCTGGCCCTGCAGCGGCAGGCGCACCGTGAGTTCGCCCTGCGCCTCGAGCAGGTCACCGACTGGGATGCGCCAACCCCAGACACCGACTGGAACGTGCGCGACCTCGTGACCCATGTGGTGCAGGAACAGCAGTGGGTGCCGCACCTGCTCGCTGGGCGCACCATCGAGCAGGCCAGGCACGCCATCGACCGGCTGCGCGACGACCTCAGGGCGGAGTGGGCGCTGTACTCGTTCGCGGCCACCGAGGCGTGGCGGGCGGCCGACCCTGACGTGCGGGTGAGCCTGTCGTACGACACTGTGCCGGTCTCCGACTACCTGCGCGAGCAGGTGAGCGATGTGGCGATCCATTCCTGGGACCTCGCGAGGGCGGTGGGCGCCGACGAGGCCCTGAACCTCGAACTCGTCGAAGCGGTCTGGACGGTGTTCGAGCCGCAACGCGACACCCTGGCGGCGAGCGGCCTCTACGCGACCCCGGTGGCGGTTCCCGATGACGCACCGCTGCAGTGGCGATTGTTGGCCGTGACCGGCCGCGACCCGAGCTAGACCGGTCGGCGGAAGTACACGACGGCGCCGTACGCCGCCGGGATCGCCAGCGCGATCGTGCACAACACAATCGCGAGCATCGGGGTGAGTGGTGGGGCGACGAGTGCCACGACGCAGACGGCGGCACCGACGGCGGCCTTCAACAGCGGGCTAACGAGCGGATGCGCGGGCTCGTCCACGCCCCGATCGAGAGTCGTCTCCAACAGGGCGACCGCCACCACTGTGAAGCCGAGCCCGTAGAGCAGCAGGGCCTGCACGGGTGGATCGAGGGTTGCGGCATCCGGCACGATGAGCGCTTCGGCGATCGCGACTCCCACCACGATGATTCCGGCGAGCGACAGGATGTGCAGGTACACCCAGGTGAGCGCGGCGTAGAAGAACGGGCGGGTCGGGCGGCGGGCGATGAAATCGAAGTAGATCCACCACAGCCCGAACCCGATGGCAAGGCCGAACGCCGCCTCCACGATCGTCGCGGCCGAGAGGCCGGCCTCTGAGTTCGACTCCGCGACCCCGCGGATGACCCCCGCGACGGTCTCGCCCAGAACGATCATTGTGAGCAGTCCGAATCGCTCGGGGAACTTGTCCCTGCTGATCGCCGGCAGCCCGGCCTGGAACCGGCCGGTGATCGCGGGCGCGGCGATATCCGTGACCACGGCGAGCGCCCAGAGCGGCAACCGCCAGCGCTCGTCGACAAGAAAGCTGACTCCGATCACGGCGGCAGACGCGACGAAGCCGCCGGTGAAACCGAGCGCCGCCCGACGGAACCGTGGCTCGTGATAGCCGGCCCGCAGCCACATCAGAATGTTCAGCCCACGCGCGAGCAGGTATGACACCGCGAACCCGACGAAGTTGTGGCCGAGGCCGTCCTCGCCCCAGATCGCCAGGCCGGCGACGGTGAGGATGGCCAGGAACGTGAACAGCCGGTTCTCGAGGCCGTGGGATTCGAATCGCTCGGTGTAGTAGGTGAAGCCGTTCCAGACCCAGAACACTGCGAGAAACTGCAGGCCGAAGCGCAGCAGGCCGCCGCCGTCGATGTGCTTCTGCAGGTCGTGCGCGAGCACGGCAACGATCACCACGAAGACCAGGTCGAAGAACAGCTCGACCCACCCGACGGGGCGGTGCTTCTCGCCGTCGTCGCGCAGCGCGGGGCGCTGCCACACTCCGGTCGTGCGACCCGGCTGCGAGGTGCTCACAGCGGGAGACTACCGGCTAGTTGCTCAGTGCAGAGAGGATGTTGCCCGCCGGGTCGGTGAACCACGCGATGTCCGGACCCTGGTTGGCGGCCTTGCCGCGCGCGATGCCCTTCTCGTCCTGGTAGGAGCCCTCGTAGCGTTCGAGAACGACTCCCTTGGCCACGAGAGCGTCGACCGCAACGTCGATGTCATCGACCACGAAGTTCAGGATCGTGTAGCTCGCTGGGGCGTGATCCGCCTTCGGGTAGATGAAGATCTCGCCGCCGCCGACCAGGTGCAGGTCGAGCGCACCCATCGCGTTCTCCTGCACGTCGAGCCCGAGCGTTTCGCCGTAGAACTTCTTCGCCGCTGCAATATCGTCAACCGAGAAGCCACTGAATGCATGGGTGTTTTCGAACATGGGCCACTTCCGAATCATCGTTTTGTGTACACTGTCCACAATGGCACGTCCGCGAGTGGATGTCCAGATCGGGAGTTGGTGATGAGCTCCACACCGGCGAGGGAGACCTACCGCCACGGCGACCTACGACAGGCGCTCGTCGAGGCCGGCCTGGACATGGCCCGCGAGGGCGGCCCAGATGCGGTCGTGCTCCGCGAAGCGACGCGGCGCGCCGGGGTCTCCCCCAATGCCGCATACCGCCACTTCGCCGACCGACGGGCACTGCTCGTCGCGGTGTCGAACACGGCCCAGTCCGCGGTGGCAGACGCGATGTGGCGCGGCTACTCCGCTGTCGATGAGTCGGGCGACCCCGCCGCGGTGGCGAAAGCGCGCCTGCGCGGCGTTGGCCTCGGGTACATCCGCTTCGCCCGGGAACAGCCCGGGCTGTTCCGTGCCGCGATCGGCGTGCCCGACGACCTGGCCAACTCCGGTTCCCCGGCGAAGGCCGGCGTGAATGGGCTCACGTCGTTCCAGATTCTCGGCAGGGTGCTCGATGAACTCGTGGTGGCAGGAGCCATGCCAGCCGATCGGCGCCCGAACGCCGAGCTGTTCGCCTGGTCGGCCGTGCACGGGCTCGGCATGCTGGTGATCGACGGTCCGCTGCGCGGGCTCACCGACCAGATGATCGATGGTGCATCTGAGCGTCTCATCGACATGGTCGAGCGCGGACTCTGAGCGTTAGGTCGCTGACCCAGCACCGATTCCGTGCTCGGGCCCGGTCGAAGTAGGGTGAAATGTCTGCGCACCGGAAGGGAACCGTGAAGCCGCTCACCGAAGACGACATCCGCCGGTCTCTCGTCAATGGCACCCAGGGCGAGGCGGACCGCCTACCCCTGCCCGGCCTGCACGAGGTCGTCTGGGAGGATCGCGAGTTCCTGGGCTGGCGCGATCCGCGGGCCGCGCACCGGGGTTACCTCGCGCACTGGCGCGGCGATGAGCCGGTCGTGGTCGCGCTGCGCGAGTCAGAGGTCGGCATGGCACGCGGCGTCGCCGCGATGTGCTCGCTCTGCCACACCCCACAGCCGGGGCACCAGGTCTCGCTGTTCACCGCCGCGCGAGCGGGCGAAGCAGGTGAACACGGCAATACGGTCGGCACCTACATCTGCTCCGACCTCGCCTGCTCGATCATGATCCGCATCGTGCCGCCACCCTCCGACCTGCAGCCACACCCCGAGGAGATCGTCGCCCGACGCTCTGCCGGCCTGTTCAAGCGGGTCGATTCGTTCATCGACGGGGTGCTCAAACCGGCCAGCTAGAGCTGCCATTGTTGTCGGTGGTTGCCGGTAATTTCGGCGTATGGACTGGAAAATCGAACTCATCCCGGTGCCCGTGACAGATGTCGATGCGGCCAAGTCGTTCTACGTCGGCCAGGTCGGCTTCACTGCCGACCACGACCATCGGGTCAGCCCCGAACTCCGCTTCGTGCAGCTCACGCCGGTGGGCTCCGCCTGCTCAATCGTGATGGGCGAGGGCATCACGACGATGACCCCGGGCAGCCAGGAGATCCAGATCGTGGTCGCGGATGCCGACGCGGCGTTCGCGCACCTGGCGAAGAACAACGTCGATGCGACGCCAGTCGAAGACACTCCCTGGGGCCGATTTGTCTACTTCCGCGACCCCGATGGCAACAAGTGGTCGCTGCAGCAAATCGTTCCGCAGGGGTAGCAGTCACTCGGTGCGCTGGCCGCTCGCCCACTGGTAGCGGATGTACACGGTGCGGGCCCAGTATTTCGAGAGCCCGTGTTCGCTGGCCAGCAGGTCGACGAGCTCCACGCCGCGGCGGGTCGGTCCGCCCAGGCCGTCGAGCAGGTCGTACCACTCCGTTGACGTCTTCCCGGTCTTCTCGAGCACCTGCGAGTCCGGGATGCGCGTGTACTGGTTCACGGGATCCACGCGGCCAGCGTACTCGCGGAGCTAGGCGCGCGCGGCGGTGCGTTCGACCTCGGCGACGATCCTCGGGAGTACGCGGCGCATGTAGCGCGCCCAGAACAGGCCGACGATCGCGCCCACCACGGGACCGGCGCCCGGCAGCGGATGGAACGCGTACGTCCAGCGGATGCGGGTGCCGCCATCCGCTTCGGCGAATGTCCACTCCGCCCGGGCTCCGCTCACCAGCCTGCCGAACAGCTTCTGGAAGTCGCTCAGTTCGTACGCGAAGAAGGTGGGGGTCGCGGCATCCGTGATCGTTTCGATCACGCTGCCGCCGTCGGAGAGCATCAGCTGCCTGGTGCGTCCGACGGTGTCCCAGGTGCCGGACTGGTCGCGCACCTCGATCACTGCGGGCAACGGTCCGAACCTCGGATAGACCTTCGTGGGGTCGATCGTGTTCGCGATTCGGTACGTGTCGGCTATGCCGACCCGCGCGACCGCATCCGTCGCTGCGCTTCGTGATTTCGGCATGAGTGCCTCCCTGACCATGATTCGGAGCCGCTCGCGCAACCGGTAGGACTCGCCCGCCGCGCAGACCCGCGGCGGGCGACCCCCCTAGTTCTTCGGCTCCTCCGGCGCGACCGGCTTGCCGGTGGCTGCATCGATCGCGGTCTCACCCGGCGGCAGGTTGGACAGGTCCGGAGCGATCACTTCGGGCATGCGACCGGAGTCCGGCAGACCGAAGGTCGGCACGCGGCCCAGCCCTGGCGCGAGAACGAGGTCGTCCGATCTCTTCGGCAGCGTCTTGCCGCGGAAGAAGTCCGGCTGGCGGATCGCCCAGACGCCCATCAGGATCGCGCCGATGACCAGCGCCCCGATGCCGACGACCGCCGTCGCGCCGATGCCGAAGATAGTGACGTTGTTGCCGGCGTCATCCGTCAGCCAGTCCGGGGCAGCGAAGTTGATCAGGCCGTAGACGAAGACCGCGCCGAGCATCAGCCCGCCCACCAGCGGGAACAGGCCACGCATAACGAAGTTGCGGAACGACGAGAACAGCGTCTTGCGGTAGAACCACACGCAGGCGAATCCAGTGAGCCCGTAGTAGAACGCGATCATCAGGCCGATCGACCCGATCAGGGCGCTCAGCAGGTTCGGGCTGATCAGGGTGAAGATCAAGTAGAACGCTGCGGAGACGATGCCCATGCCGATCGTCGACCAGGTCGGGGTGAGGAACTTCGGGTGGATGCGCGCGAACTTCGCCGGCACCGCCTTGTAGACCGCCATCGAGAGCGTGGTGCGCGCCGTCGGCAGGATCGTGGTCTGCGTCGAAGCGGATGCCGACGTCAGAATCGAGGCGGCCAGCAGCAACAGCAGGATGTGCCCGATCACGCTGTCGCCGAACAGTGCGGGACCTATCGCCGAGAACACATCCGCGGCGTTCGCCTCGGATCCGAGCCCGATGCCCTCGGTGCCGACACCCGCGAACGAGATCGCGGCAACAGTGACCACCGAGTAGGTGACCAGCAGCAGGACCGTGCTGAGGATCGCGGCGCGTCCGGGGGTCTTGGCCGGGTCATCCGATTCCTCGTTCACAGAGACTGCGGTGTCCCAGCCCCAGTAGATAAAGATCGCGATCAGCATGGCCGGGGCGATGACACTGCCGAAGTCGAGAGTGAATGGGTTGAACCAGTCGATGTTGGGGATCAGCGAGTACGGCTCGCCGTTGCCTGTGAGCACCTTCACGAGGGCGAAGCCCGCGAACACGAGCAGCACAATCACTTCGATGCTCAGCAGCACGTACTGCAGACGCGCCGAGATCTCGATGCCGCGGTAGCAGATCCAGGTCATGATCGCGATCCAGGCGAGACCCGCGACCGTGGACCACAGCACGTTGTCGGCGAGGTCCGCGACGCCCGGGATTCCGAGTTGCCCGACGAAGGTGAATGAATACGAGCCGGCGATCTGGGCGAGGTTGGCCATCACGATCACGTCGGCGGCGATGATTCCCCAGCCGCCCATCCATCCGGTCTTCGGCCCGAACGCGCGGGAGGCCCACGTGAAGGTGGTGCCGCAGTCCGGCTCGGCCTTGTTGAGCTCCTGGTAGGCGACGGCGATCAGGTACATCGGAATGAAGGCCAGCAGCACGATGCCGGGCGCCTTCACGCCTGCCAGCAGCGCTCCCCCGCTCGCCACGATGAAGCCGAGGCTGGCGGCCAGGCTGTACGCGGGAGCGGTGGATGCGACTCCCACCACGACGCTGGACAAAAGTCCGAGCGCCCCGCCCTTCAGTCCCTTACTGTCGACATCCCCACCGGTGGCCGGAGTGGCGGTTGTGGTCATAGAGAACTCTCCTTGCACGAGAGCCGTCACGGGGGCGGCGGGCGAATTCCAAGCGGGAAGCACATCGGTGGACGAGCCAGTGGCAACACACTAGACCCACGAACGCGTTGACGGAATGCATCTTCGCTGAGGATTTCGACATCCACTCTTGACATTGTCGACGGATCGCGTACTGTATAACCAATTGCTTCTGAAACTGATTGGTTATTCAATGGAAACCGAGCAACTGG
>JBDUEC010000098.1:0-8157 GCA_040002655.1 Rhodoglobus sp.
CGTGGCTGGCGCTCGCGCAGAAGCACAACGGGGTCTGGGGCGGGTGCTACTGCTCGTACTTCCACGGCGACACCGAGCAGACCGTCAAGAAGGACTACGACGGGCCGACCTTCAAGAAGCGACTCGTGGAGGAGGGCGTCGCGCACGCCGCGCTCGTCTTCGAGGGGGACGACGCGATCGCATGGTGTGAGTACGGCAGCCCGATCGAACTTCCCGGTATCTACCACCGCAAGGAATACGACGCCGGCGAGGCCAATCCGGCGCCGTGGCGCATCACCTGCTTCTTCGTCGACCGCGACCACCGACGTTCCGGAGTGGCGCGAGAGGCTCTGGATGGCGCCCTCGACTTGATCGCCCAGGCCGGCGGGGGCGAAGTGGTCACCTTCGCCAACGAGCTCCCCGAAGGCAAGAGAACGTCATCCTCGTTCCTCCACAACGGCACCAGGGCCATGTTCGAGAAGGCTGGATTCACGTTCGAGCGTCACCTCGGCAAGAACAAGACCGTGATGCGCAAGACGATCGCGGCGTCCAAGGGCTGATGTCGGCCGTTGTTTGAATGCATTTTGCAACGGCGGACATCCGTGGGTGTCGCCCAAGCGCGACTAGCCTTACCCAACTTCATCATCCGCCGATAGCATTCCACCGAAGAAGGAGGCGATGTGGCTGGATTCCTTAGTCGACTTTTGGGCGGCGCCGACGCACCGCAGGGTCCTCAGCAAGTGGTCTTTATTGGCGCGGGATGGCCGGATATCGAGGTGGAGGGCGAGGCATATCGGCGAGCCGAAGTCTCTCGCCTTTTCAACGGCATCGGACGACCCGAGGGTGGCGTGACGATGCAACAGGCGCACCTGCTGCCGGAACCGAGCAATCGGTACGATCGGAACGCCGTGAAGGTGCTTATTCGCGGCGAGCATGTGGGGTATGTGCCGGCGGATTTCAGCGCTCGAGTCGCGTCGACCTGCAAAGGGCTGAGCCGCGGGTCAGTGGCGGTCGTCCAGGCCCGAGTCTGGGCTCGCGTTGACGATGGAACTTGGCGCGCGCGCGTCACCCTATCGTTCACCGGCGTCCAGGAGGATGAGCAGGACTACGCCGAACAGCGCCGTGCCACGGAAGAGCATGATGCCCAGAGAGCGGCAATTCTCGCGCAGAAGTCGGCTGAGCGGGAGGCTCGCGAAACGTCCAAGTTAGCCCGTCGTGAAGCTGGCACCGTACGAGGCGAGTACTGGACCACCTGGAAGCCGTCGATAGCGGAACTGAAAAGACAGCAACGGCTCGAGGAAGCTCGTGCCCTTCTCGTTGAATGCGACGCGGCGGCAAGTCGCGAATCCACTCTTACTGGAGAAGTGCCAGATCCTTGGGCGACGGAGCAGCTGGCTGCCGTTACTCGTCGATTGGGCGATCCGCATGGCGAACTCGCGATCCTCGAGGCTTACATCGTGGAGTGTGGCGATCGAGACGTTCCCGACTCCGTAATCGCAAAGGTTGCCAAAGCCCGACTCGCCAACGGCGCATCGAGCTGACGATCGCCGACCGTCGCGTCGCCTGGCCCGCCGGGGCTCGACTCCCCTACTGCGCCGCATCCATATTGCGCGGTTGTGGGCGGCGCGATGTGCGGGGAGGTGCGCAATACGGCTGTCTGCTCAGCGGGGGCCCACGACAGGTTCTTCTACATGCGGGCCCACGCCGGCGACACGATCGAGTTGATCGTCGGTGGGGAGTTCAGGCACGGTGATCGCGTCACCAACGTGGGCCCGCCGGGGCTCGAACCCGGGACCCGCGGATTAAAAGTTTGATTTTGGGTGATTGTGTCGTACTGCTGTGACCCAAGAACCCCGGAAAATCAAGGGTTTTGACCCTTTTGCCATCATCGTGATCACGTCACTTTTCGATCAATTGTGGGCAAAATGTGGGCACGGATTCATCCCGAGCGATTGCAGCCTGTCATCTTGCGTTTCCCGGTCGCCAGGATTTCCAAATCGGCATATCGCTTACGCGAGGATCATCGCCTGCGGCAGCGACGGCCTCAGGTGTGGCGGGGCCGTTGATGAACGAGAAAATGCGGCCGCGCCACAGCGTGGTTTCCAGAAGGCCCAGTCGACCTACTTCGAGCACCCACTGCTCCGCTTCGCCGAGCGGCACCGCGGCGAACTCGTACTCGGAATACTGTGACTCACCCGTACTCATACCGAGAGAGTTCGGAGGCAACGCTTTGATCCGCATGCGAGTCGCTTCGCGATCAGTCGGGAGCACTTCAAGTAGGCGAGTTGCGCCTAGCGCGTCCATTCGTGTGACGATCGAGACCCCAGCGCCGAACTCCCGTCGGGCGCTGAGGGCAATCTCCTGCAGCGGTTTGGGCAGGGCAGTGTCGACCAGGAAGGCCGTTCCATTGCGCTCCAGCGTCGGCAGGGGGTCGTCAAGCTGAGTCGATCCCGGGACGGTCCAGGGTTCGGTCGTCACTGACAGAGTGAGTCGTGCGCGGCGCTTGTCGCTGACGTTCTGGAAGTCATTGTTGACTAGGCGCGCCTCGTGCTGGCCGCCAAAGAGGTGGCGCCGTGAGTCTCGCCACATCTCGACGCCTCGTTCGCCGGCGGCCACAATGCTGTCAATTGCCCACCGCTCGACATCCGCATCTAGGGGGTGCCTTTCGAAGGTCGCCACGGTTCCAGGTTCGGGCCGACGCGTATGAAGAGGTCGGTGCCGAAACGGCTGTTCAGCGCGCCAGCGACACGCTCCAGAATGCGCGTGTGCACTTCAACTTCGGGCACGACGACCGCCGTCCTCTTTGAGTCGGATGCTCAGCGATCTCGACGTCATCGCGCGATGCCCTGCACGGTCGCTTCGGCGTCTTTGGTCAGGAGGTACATCGCCCGCTTGCTAGCCGGCGGCATCAGCGTGAATCCGAACCTGCTGTAAAAGCGCTCGGCGTCATCGTCCAGAGCGTCGACGATGAACGCGCGAGCACCAACGATCCGTGACGCTTCGAGCCCCTTCAGCAGGGCATGTTGAAGAAGCGAGACGCCCAGCCGCTGGCCCTTGAACTTCTGATCGACGGCAAGACGCCCAATGAGGATGACCGGGATCGGACTTGGCATGTTCCTCCGCACACTTCCTGGCGCGGCTTCAAGTAGCAAAGAGCTCGCGGACAGGCAGTAGTAGCCCGCGACCTCGTCGCTGTCTGAGTCGACTGACACGAACGTCCGAGATGCGCCGGTCGTCTCGTTCTTCAAGGCGCGCGCCTGAAGCCATTCGTTTAGGCTCGGGGCGCCGCAGTCGAAGCTGGCTACGTCGTCAGTCGCCGCGAGCGCACGCGGACTTCGGAAGGTCAATCCTCGAAGACCGATGGCCGCTTGAGCAGATCGGCCAGACCGCCCACAGCCCTCGCGGGCTGATTGAGGATCTCATTGAAGGCATCCCACGACTTCTTGGACATTCGCAGGTCACGCTCAACCCGGATCACTTCTTCGGCCTCCCGCACCAACAGTGGAACAGAGAAGTCAGTAACGGAACGACCGGACAATGCAGCGGCGCGCTCGATCTCAGATTTCTGTTCGCTCGTCAGTCGCAGTTCAATGCGGTTGGACTTGGTCAAGGTCGACATGTGCCAATTGTACGGCAGATTGCCGTACAAGACTAGAGTCCTCGTCTGAGCCCGTATCCGCAGGGGGGCCCAAAGGAAGGTCGGAATCTGTTCGTTTACCCGTTCACTTAGCGCGAACGGGTAAACGAACAGGTGGTTGCTTGGCTCGGGCTGAATGCAACGGCGAGACCGTTCCCGCATGCCGTCGGCTTCCGCCTATTCATTGGTATTCGAAGAGTCCGACGGCCCACGAAACAGCAACAGGGGTCGATTCTCCCTGTCCCACCGCCACTCCCTGGCTGGCGCCAGCATCCCAACCTCCCGCACCCAACAAGTTGTCCACGGGAGGTTGGGATGTAAAGGAGTGGCGGTGGGACAGGGAAAAAACCGGGGAGAGAAAGCGAAGAGTGTGCGAGCCGACAGGTGCTGCTGCCGACGAGCGGAGATGAAGCGATCTTGACCGGGCTGACACTCAGCCCGCCGGAGCAACAACGAGTTCGTGCGCGCCGACCAATCGATGAGTTTTCAGTCGTTCCTTGGCGCTGACGTGCGTGCGCCGTAGAATTACACGCTTGTAACTAGTTCGGAGGTGACATGCGACCCAAGTCCGCCAGCGAGCCTATTCGCGTCCCCTCCGGCTACCCAACGGCAACCGTGTTTATCGATGAAAGTGGCTCCCGCGCGAGCGGTAGCCGCTTCTTTGTCATGGGAGCGATCACGACGAGAACTCCGGGTCTGTTGGCGCGCAGCCTCCACGCGGTGCGCGATAAGACTGGGTTCAATCACGAGTTCAAGTTCAGCGAGATCACGTCCGGCTCCCTCGCGGCCTACTACGCTGCCGTCGACGCGATAGCTGACTCGGAGGCGCACATCATTGCCTCTGTGGTCAACCGCGATCAGTACGACCCGTTTCCTGGGACTGGGGCGGTCGAAGCGCATGCGAACGTCGCAGCACAGCTCCTCGTTGGGTGCATTAATCGCCGAGAACTAGTCAGCGTCGTTTTAGATCTTGTGTCTACTCCAGAGGGAGTCTCGCTCGACGAGCTCGTCAAGGATCAAGTCAACCGACGCTTCCGAAACACTAGTGTCGTTTCCGCGATCTGTGCGGATTCGAAGGCGATGGATCTATTGCAGATGGCTGATCTTGTCGCTGGCGCAATTGCGTTTGAACGTCGACGGGAGGCGGGAGAAAATCGAAAGGTGGGTTCGAACCCGAACTCCCCGAAGGCAAAGGTAGCAACTCGCTTGCTGGCCGGCCTGCAGATCACATCGGCGGTCGACCAGAGGACTGATCGCATCAATATTGCGACCCTCAGAACCCCGACCTCACGTGTTAAACCGCTTCGAATAGTCTCCACGAATCCTGTAAGGGGCATTGAGACCGCTGTCTGAGCGCACTACCATGGGAGTCGGTCAAGGCATGAGCCCCTGGCTCACAGCTTTGCCTCTGGCATGAACCCCTGGTTCACAGCTAGGTAAAAATGGGTAGTGGAGAAAACACAAGCCAAGCGGCGCACCTGACGATTACGTCGGTGCGCCGCTCCCATTCTCGGAGCGTCTGGCACGCACCAAGGACTTGTAGAGTTAACTGATCTCATGAACGAGGGCCCGTCGTTTCATGGGTAGCGTCACCCCCTATGACACATCAACCGGTCGCCGCTACCGGGTCAGGTACCGCCTGCCCGATCACTCTCAGACTGACAAGCGCGGGTTCAAGACCAAGCGCGAAGCCGACCTCTTCCTCGCGAACGTTGAGGTGTCGAAGTCGCGCGGGGAATTCGTCTCCGCGAGCCAGTCCCGCATCACGGTTGCAGAGTGGTCGGAGCAGTGGCTTGCGACCCAGGTGCAGCTGAAGCCGTCGACGAGGAACGGGTACGAGTCGATAGTACGGTCGGCGATCATCCCGCAGTGGGGCACGACGCCACTCGCCGGCCTCACCCACGCCGGCATCCAGGAGTGGCTGGCCGAGACCTCGAGCCGAGTAGCCCCGTCGACGACTCGCAGCTATCACCGGGTGCTGAGCATCATGCTCAAGTACGCCGTGCGCGACGGCCGCATGAACCGCAATCCTGCCGAGGGCGTAAAGCTGCCGCGGGTGGTGTCGCGCAAGCACGGCTACCTCACGCACGCGCAGGTGCACCAGTTGGCCGAGCTCTGCGGGCCCGACGGCGACGTCATTCTCTTCCTCTCGTACACGGGCCTCCGATGGGGCGAGATGGCCGCGCTGCGCGTGATGGACCTCGACATGCTTCGACGCCGCGTGAACGTCGACCAAGCGGTGACAGAGGTCGGCAGCAAGCTCGTCTACGGCACGCCCAAGAACCACAGCAGACGGAGCGTGCCGTTCCCGACCTTCCTGAGCGACGTGCTTGCAGCGCACTGCGAGGGGAAGAGCGGCAGCGACTTCGTCTTCACGGCGCCCGAGGGCGGCCCTATTCGGAACAAGAACTTCCGCGCCCGTCGCTTCGAGCCGGCTATGACGAAGATGCTCGAGCTGCATCCGGATCTCGTCCGGCTTGTGCCGCACGACCTCCGACACACCGCGGCGTCGCTCGCGATCTCGGCGGGCGCCAACGTGAAGGCGGTCCAGAAGATGCTGGGGCACGCCTCGGCAGCCATGACTCTCGACGTCTACGCCGACCTGTTTGACGATGACCTGGATGCCGTCGGAGAAGCCCTCAGCGCCGCAGGTTCGCCGGAAGTTGTGGGCAAAATGTGGGCACGGGGCGAATCAGCGCCAAATCCAGTCAAGTCTATTTCGACTAAAAACTAGCCTGACCTGCACTTTTGATGGTGGGCCCGCCGGGGCTCGAACCCGGGACCCGCGGATTAAAAGTCCGATGCTCTACCAACTGAGCTACAGGCCCTACCCATCAAGCGTACCGTTGACAGGGTGACCGACGAGTTCCACAAGCCCACCCAGTACTCGGGGGACAAGTTCGACACCTACGAGGGTGGCGAAGACCCCGCGCAGATCATGCGCGTGGCGCACGACACCGCCCACCTGCTGCTCGATCGTGCACGCGGAACGGATGACCCCGCCGTGATCGACCGGCTCGTCGCCTACACAGACGAGCACGGCATCGATGCCCTGGCCGAACTCTGGGCACGGTCGAGCCCGCGCAGCCTCCCCGGAGCGCTCTGGCGCATCTACCTGATGCGGGTGCTCATCCGCCAGGACCCGGACGGCATGGCCTACCTGTTCCAGCGCGGCACCGAAGTGCTCGCCACAATCGACGCCGTGGTGGCCGGAGCGCCACTGCCCACCGGACCGGAGGAGATCACCGAACTCGCCGACCAGATCCTGCGCGGACTGTTCCGCGGCGACTTTGCCACGGCACTCGACCGCGCGGCGGCATTCTGCCGGGTGAGTGCGGCCGGCTGCACGAGCGTTGCCGATGACGTGGAGCTGACCACTCCCGAGCGCGCGACCGAGCTCACCACCCGCGCCCTGCGCCTCAGCCAGACGGCCGAGGAGTTCACCGCCTGCGCCCGGCTGTACCGCACAGGAAGCCTCGACTAAAATGTAAGAGCCGGGCCGCAGTAACCCCGGGCTCCACTAATAGCCGCTTCGAGCGGCCTTGCGCCGAGAGGCGTTCTGCGGCCCGGCTCTTCTGCGCCCAAAAAGCAATACCAAACCTCCACGGGCATGGTGGCGAACTAGTCACATGTCATCGATCCTCACGAACACGACATCCAAGTTCACCCTCGCGGGTGTTCTCGTTCTGCCGGTCCTGGTCCTCGCTCTGTCGGGATGCACAGGTTCTACACCATCCCAGGTGCTGCCTTCCGGCAGCAGCTCGGGCCAGCCGGCAGAGCAGGGAACCCCCGCTGGGGACGTCGTCACCATCAGCCTCAAGTTCATGCCCGAGACCATCACGGTCAAGGCGGGCACGACCGTGCGCTGGGTGAACGGCGAGACCATTCTGCACACCATCACCTCCGGCGCCTGGAATGACGTCAACGCCAAGACCGGGCTGCGCGGGTCGGAGACCCCCGATGGTCTCTTCGACTACCGGCTCTCGCCGAAGGGCACCGAGGGTGACTCGTTCGAGTTCACCTTCGACAAGCCGGGAATGTATCCCTACTACTGCGACATCCACATGGCCATGAACGCGATGGTCATCGTCGAGTGATCGACGCCACGAACTGAACCTCTTGCACCTGGGAACTGCAAACACACAACTAGGAGAAAACCATGCGCAAAGTAACAGCATTCGCGGGTCTCGGTATCGCTGCCGCCCTCGCACTCACCGGCTGCACCGCGACCGGCACCGCAACGCCGTCGACCGATGACAGCAGCACTGCCGCTGTCGTCGACACGGTCAACTCGGACGGCTCGGGTCTCCGCGCCGCACTCGAGGGTCTGCTCTACGACCACGTCTACCTGGCCGGCGCGGCCATCCACCAGGCGCTGCAGGATGGCGGCGACCTCACGGCGCCCCGCACTGCGGCCGCGGTGCAGGCTCTCGATGACAACTCGGTTGCCGTTGCTGCCCTGGTCGGATCCGCCTACCCGGACGCTGAGCAGCCGTTCCTCGACTCCTGGCGTTCACACATCCCGTTCTTCGTCGACTACA
>JBDUEC010000099.1:0-8146 GCA_040002655.1 Rhodoglobus sp.
CCCGTAGAAGGCGCAGAATTACAGCAGTGGACGGGGGTTCAATTCCCCCCATCTCCACCACCGGTCGCTATCGCGCGTTGTTGAAGTTGTCCTCAGCCCGACGCCGGCTCCACCGGTGCGGGCAACGACGATCTTGCGTGTTTCCGGGCGGTACGGTACTCCAGGAAGCGCCACGGGGTGATGCGTTCCTCTCTGCAACGGAGGCCTGGCCCCGCGCCGGACATCTGAGCACAACGAAAAGGGGCGCTTCCATTCGGAAGCGCCCCTTCAATCGTTCAACGGTCGACCAGCGGCGACCGCGTCTGCGATCTGGTGACTAGCGAGCGGCGCCAGCGAGCGTGCCCGTGGTCTGACCGTTCGGGTCAATGGCGAGGCAGAGGATCTCGCGGTCGCCCTGCGCCCAGCTGTCCGAAGTCGGGAAGTAGTACGAGAAGTCCAGTGAGGACGAGTCGTAGTCGATTCCGACGAAGTCGGTGAATGCGGCCGTGCAGCCGTCGATCGCCTGCTGGGTCACTGCGTCATCCCCCGGGAAGTCGCCGTCAGCCATCAGGATGCTCTTGAACGCCTCGCTGTCGTGCGGCTTGGCGCAGTCGGTGATCGGAACCGAGCTGACCTCGCCCTCGACGTCGCCGTCGTTGAGGCAGTCGCCGACCTTGATGCTGAAGACGTCGGAGTCGGTGCCCTCGCCCGTGGACTGGTCGGTCGACCCGTTGTTGGCCACGTTGCCGAGGAGGCTACAGCCGGCGAGCGCAATGCTTGCTGCCCCCACGGACGCCACAGCCAGGGCGCGTACCCAGAATTTGTCAAGCTTGATACTCATCGGTGTCTCTCTTCTGTGTGATGTTTCTTCTGCATGGCTGGTAAAGCTGACCCCGAGCCTAGCGAATGGGGGATACCCCATGTGGGGTACACGAGGGGGGTTTTTGGTAACGGGTTTGTTACCTTTACTGAACGGTCTTCAGTGCGTCCAGAGCCATTTCATGCAGCACACCATTGGTCGCGAGCGCGGTACCGCCCCATGGTCCGGGCTCCCCGGTCACGGATGTGAAGGTGCCCCCCGCCTCCTCGATGATCGGGATGAGGGCCGCCATGTCGTACGGCTTCAGGTCGCACTCGCCGACAATGTCGAGGGCGCCCTCGGCCAGGAGCATGTACGACCACATGTCGCCGATAGCGCGAGAGCGCCAGACTCGGCGCGTGAGGGCGATGACGCGGTCGAGGTACCCCTCCTTGTCCCACCCGGTGAGGCTGTTGTAGCTGAGGGATGCGTCGGCGAACTCCGCGATTCTGCTCACGGCCAGGGGCTTCGCGTCGTGACCGGTCGCCTGGCCCCAGGCGCCGTGGCCGGTGGCGGCCCACCAGCGCTTGCCGAGGGCGGGGGAGCTAACTACTCCCACAACGGGCACACCGTCAATCGCAAGGGCGATCAGCGTGCCCCAGATCGGCACACCGCGCAGGAAGTTCGCGGTGCCGTCTATCGGGTCGATGATCCACTGCCGGTTCGAGTCGCCCTGGGTGCCGTACTCCTCGCCGAGGATCGAGTCGGTGGGTCTGGCGGCCTCAATTCCCGAGCGGATGCTGCGCTCGACGGCCTGGTCGGCATCCGTCACGGGGGTGCGGTCCGGCTTGGTCGTCACCACCAGGTCGAGCGACTGGAAGCGGTCGAGGGAGATATGGTCCGCGTCGGCGGCGAGGGCGAGGGCCAGGCTGAGGTCGTCGGAGAGGCTGTAGGTGGGGATCGCTGCTTCGGTCACACGTTCAGCGTATCGGCGAGCAGTTAACGCCGAGCGTCACTCAGGTGACGTTGGTCGTCGAACCGAGGGTCGTGATCAGACGCTGGAACGAGTCGAGGCGCAGCCGGCCGATCTCGCCGAGGTCCCCGGCCGCGACGCGCTCGATGATGTTGCAGTCGGGGGCGTCCGGCAGGTGGGTGCAGCCGCGTGGGCAATCTTCGGCGAGCAACGCCAGGTCGGTGAACGAGCGCAGGATGTTGGCCGGGTCGACGTGCCCGAGTCCGAAAGAGCGCACCCCGGGCGTATCCACGATCCAGCCAGTGCCGATGCGGTACGAGATCGTCGAGGACGAGGTGTGCCGCCCCCGCCCCGTGACGTCGTTGACGCGGCCGACCGCGCGGTTGGCATCCGGTACCAGGGCGTTCACCAGAGTGGATTTGCCGACGCCGGAGTGGCCGACGGCGACCGTGGTGTGGCCCTCGAGGGCCGCGCGGATCTCCTCCAACGGGAAGGCATCTGACCGGCTCTGGAAGATGGTGAGGTCGAGCCCCGCGAAGTTGGCCAGGAACTCGGTAGGGTCGGCGAGGTCCGTCTTCGTCACGCACAGGATCGGGGTGATGCCGGCGTCGAACGCGGCCACGAGGTAGCGATCCACCAGGCGCGGCCTCGGCTCCGGGTTGGCCGCGGCGACGACGATGAGCATCTGGTCGGCGTTGGCCACGATGATGCGCTCCACGGCATCCGTGTCGTCTGCACTGCGGCGCAGCAGCGTGGTGCGGGGCTGGATGCGCACGATGCGAGCGAGGCTGCCGTCGTCGCCGGTAACATCCCCGACGAGATCCACCCAGTCGCCGGTCACCACGGAGACCTTGCCATCCTGGTTTTTACCTAGCTCGCGCGCCTTGGCGGCGACCACCTGGCGTTCCTCGGGCGTGTTCTCCGCCACCCAGACGCCGTAGCGGCCGCGGTCGACGCTGAACACCCGGCCGCTCACCGCGTCCGCGTACTCAGGGCGGTTCTTGCTGCGCGGCTTGTTGCCCTTGGGGTTCGGCCTGACCTTGGCCGACGACTCGTCGTACTCGGAGTACTCGCCGTCGTCTTCGTCGTCGCTGAGCCAGCTCACGCGTGCCTCACTAGGGCAACAGCTCCAACGGGTCGGAGCCCGCGGGTGCAATGCCGAGCGTCTCGGCCAGCCACAGTTGCGGGAACTGGGGGAGGGTCTTTGCGGTTGTGCCGATGTTCTCGATCTCCACCCCCTCGACCGCGAGCCCGATGATCGCGCCGGCCGTTGCCATCCGATGGTCGTCGTAGCTGAGCCACTCGCCGCCGTGCAGCGGCCGTGGCTCGATCAGCAGGCCGTCGTCAAGCTCGGTGACGGCCCCGCCAAGCTTGTTGATTTCGGTCGCCAGGGCCGCGAGCCGATCGGTCTCGTGCCCCCGCAAATGACCGATTCCGGTAATGCGACTCGGTGTGCTCGCGAGGGCCGCGAGCGCCACGATCGCGGGCGCCAGCTCGCCGCCCGTACTGAGATCGAGGTCGACGCCGGGAATCTCCGCGCCCCCTCTGATGCCGCTGCCACCGTCGACCACGAGAGCACTGCCCTTGCGAGTCACTCGAGCGCCGAACAGCTGCAGAAGAGCCTCAAAGTCTGCTCCCACCTGGGTGGTGGCCGGCGGCCAACCCTCGATGGTCACCGTTCCGCCGGCGACGATCGCCGCCGCGAGAAACGGGCCGGCGTTCGAGAGGTCGGGCTCGATGTCAACATCCCGGGCCCGGATCGCGCCGGGTTCCACGATCCACAGTCCCGGTTCCGGGGTGCCCACCGCTACGCCCCTGGCGGCGAGTGCAGCGATCGTCATCTCGATATGCGGGATGCTCGGGAGCCGTTCGCCGCTATGCCGCAGCCTGAGCCCGGCGGCGAAGCGGGGGGCGACAAGCAGCAGCCCTGAGACGAACTGGCTCGAGGCCGACGCGTCGATCTCGAGGTCGCCGCCGGCCACCTCGCCGGTGCCATAGAGACTGAACGGGAGCGTTCCTCGCCCATCGTCGTTGACATCGACGCCGAGTGATCGCAGCGCGTTGATAGTCGTGCGCATCGGCCGACGTCGAGCGCCCTCGTCGCCGTCGATCGAGACCGGGCCGAGGGCGAGCGCCGCGACCGGCGGGATGAACCGCATCACAGTGCCAGCCAGCCCGCAGTCGATCGACACCCCGCCACAGAGTTCGCCAGGGGTCACGAGCAGGTCGGGGCCGAAGACTCCAGCGCCGGGCACCTCGTCAATGACGGCGCCGAGGGCCCTCAGCGCCTGAATCATGAGCGCAGAGTCGCGGGAGTGCAGTGGAGCGCGCAGGAGCGACGGGCCGTTGGCGAGCGCTGCGAGCACCAGTTCTCGGTTGGTAAGGCTCTTCGAGCCGGGCAGCTGCAGGGTCGCTGAGAGCGGTCCGGTCGCCGTGGGCGCGGTCCATGGCCCCGCGGTCGCGGGCTCGATCGGTCGGTCGTCGCCGTATGGGTTGAACTGCGGTTGCGCAATCTTCGAAATCGCCATCGATACAAGGGTATCGGGGTCGCGGAATAGCCGCCCGATTCGCGCTGTTGCACCCCATGACGGCACACGATCCAGGAACGGAGAGCCGGATGAGTACAGCACTGGCTACCCGGCCCGGATTCGCGCGGCTTGGCGACCTAGACTGGTCGCTGATGACTACCGAAGTGCCCGAAGAGTCCACCACGCAGGAGCAGTCTGCCGCCGTCAAGCGTGCCCAGTTCGAAGAACAGGCACTGCCGTTCATGGACCAGCTCTACGCGGCCGCGATGCGCATGACGCGCAATCCGGCGGATGCCGCAGACCTGGTGCAGGAGACCTTCGTCAAGGCGTTCACCGCTTTCGGGCAGTTCCAGCAGGGCACGAACCTGAAGGCCTGGCTGTACCGCATCCAGACGAACACCTTCATCAACAACTACCGCAAGAACCAGCGGAACCCGTATCAGGGCACGATCGATGACCTCGAGGACTGGCAGCTGGGCGGCGCGGAATCCGTCACCCAGTCCACGTCCACTCGCTCCGCCGAGGCAGAGGCGATCGACCACCTGCCGGACAGCGCGGTGAAGGATGCGCTGCAGGCCATCCCCGAAGATTTCCGTTTGGCCGTCTACTTCGCCGACGTCGAGGGATTCTCCTACCAGGAGGTCGCCGACATCATGAAAACCCCCGTTGGCACCGTCATGAGCCGCCTGCACCGCGGCCGGCGGATGCTGCGGGACCTGCTCGCTGACTACGCTCGCGAACGCGGCATCGCCGCCGTGCCCGCCGGCGCCAAGAAACCTGTCTCTGGGAGAACGAAATGACCGACTGCGGCTGCGAGAAGGCAAAGGCCGAGCTCGAGGAGTACCTGCACCGCGAGCTGAGCGAGACTGACTTCAAGGACATCACCGATCACCTCGGCAACTGCGACGACTGCACGGCTGAACACCTGGTCGGCGTCACGCTGACGGACAAGATGCGCCAGGCATGCCAGGAGAAGGCCCCAGACGAGCTGCGCGCCAGCATCCTGTCTCGGCTCGCCGACGCCTAGCGGATAAACGCGAACCGTTCGGCGCGGCCCGTAGTGGGCGCATCGCGATGGTCGTAGTGTCGATCGGGTGATGGCGAGAAAAAGTCATAGTCTCTGGACGGTCATTGTGGTCTCCGCGTTGGCGCTGGGCGGGTGCGCTGCGGTGCCGCTGCCGGTGCCCTCAGAAACCCCGTCTGCATCCCCGGCGGCGGTGCAGCTCGACTGCGGACTTGTCTTGCCGGTCGAGTTGGCAGCATCGGCGCTCGGACTTCCCATCGGTACCCTCTTCGATCCCGCGGCCGGGGACAAGAGTGCTGGACAGCCGAACACCGGCGCCGTGATGACCGCGATGTTCGAGACTGCGGTCGTCGCGGGAGGACTCGTTAGCTGTGCGTATTCGGCGCCGGACAACGGCAGCGGTGCACAGTCCGATGATGGGAGTCGCCGGCTGCCGAATGTCACTGTCAGGCTGCTCCCGAACTCCGCGGAAGAGTTCGCACTGATCGAGCCGGACATCGATGACGGTCTTAGCGGACTGGCGCCGGTCGCCGTCGGTGACACAGCCTTCGTCGCCTGCCACCCTCCCGAACACGACTCGTGCCGGGTCGAAATGTTGGTCGGCACGACCTGGGTCGAGGCCTCGGTCACCCCACGTCCTCAGGATGAGGCCTTCCTCGCGTTCGCCCGCGCCCTCGCCCTCGCCGTCCAGTCGGCTGCCCCGATCACCCCGGCAGCATCGCCTAAGGAGGTGAGCTGCGACACTTTGCTCGACCCTTCAGACCTCTCGGATGCGGTCGGAATAGCCAACTCGGAGTCGACCGATTACGGTAGTTTCCCCTCCAGAGAGGCCGGCATTGGAACGGTTGCGGACCGTCGTGCCGGCCTAATCCGTTGCGGGTGGTTGAGTTCAGATCCTGGCGGCCCGTCGAATGACGTGCTCGCGACGATCCTTCCCAACAGCCATGCTGCATGGGCTGCCGCGTTACCCGACAAGGTGAACTCGAGCACCGATTTCGCACCGGTCACCGGCCTCGGTGACGAGGCGTATGCCGGGTGCGGACAGGACACTTGCGAGGTCGCCATCTTGTCGGGCGACATCTGGATCGACCTGCAGAACCACGCGCAGCCGATGGGCGACCTTGAGGGTGCCAGCTCCCTGGCGGCGACTGTGCTCGCCAACTACCTGGCCAATCGATAGTTGCGGTTGAGGCGCTGCTGGCCTGGTGCTTGCGGGCGTGGAGGCTCCGCGCAGCACCTCGTCGTCACCGACAGGCAGTTCCCCCAAGGAGTTTGCACCGATCGAAGAGACCGACATCCGGCTGGCGTTCCTGATTGCGATACTCAGCCAGCCGGGTCGGGACCTCGGCTACGCCTACGCCCGCGCGGCTAGATCGCCAGCGCCCGCGCGATCAGATCGGCCTGTTCGATCGCACTGCGCTTCGAGGATCCGGTCGCTGGTGAAGCGGATGCTGGCCGCGACGCCACGGCGATGGTGCGACCCTGCAGTTGCTTGGCCAGCTCCAGGCAGATGAACGGCCAGGCGCCCTGGTTCTCGGGTTCGTCCTGCGTCCACACCAGGTCCGCGTTCGGATACTGCGCGAGCACGCTGTTGATCTGGGCGGTCGGCAGCGGGTAGAACTGCTCCATTCGCACCACGGCGATATCCTTCGCCTCGCGCTTGTCGAGCTCGGCGATGATGTCGTAGTAGATCTTGCCGGCGGTCAGCAGCACGCGCTTCACGGCCGGCTTGTCACTCACCCGGGAGTCGTCGATGATCGGCTCGAATCGACCGCTCGTGAAGTCGGAGATCTCACTGGTGGCACCGCGCAGGCGCAGCATCGACTTCGGCGTGAAGACGATGAGCGGGCGGCGCGGGCGGGCGTAGGCCTGGCGGCGCAGCAGGTGGAAGTACGACGCCGGGGTGGAGGGCCGCGCTACGGTCATGTTGTTCTCCGCGCACAGCTGGAGGTAGCGCTCGATGCGGGCGGACGAATGGTCTGGTCCCTGGCCCTCGTAGCCGTGCGGCAGGAGCATGACCACGCTGGAGCGCTGGCCCCACTTCTGCTCCGCGCTGGAGATGAAGGTGTCGATCACGGTCTGGGCGCCGTTCGCGAAGTCGCCGAACTGGGCCTCCCAGAGCACGAGGGCATCCGCGCGCTCCACCGAGTAGCCGTACTCGAAGCCGAGGGCCGCGTACTCGCTGAGGAGGGAGTCGTAGATCCAGAAGCGCGCCTGGCTCTCGCTGAGGTTCGCCAGGGGCAGCCATTCCTGGCCGTTCTCGCGGTCGTGCAGCACGGCGTGACGGGAGACGAACGTACCGCGGCGCGTGTCCTGCCCGGCCATGCGCACCGGGGTGCCCTCGAGCAGCACGGAGCCGAGTGCGAGCAGTTCGCCGAAGCCCCAGTCGATGGAGCCGTTGCGGCTCATCTCCACGCGCTTCTTGAGCAGGGCCTGCAGCTTCGGATGCACGTTGAAGCCGGCCGGCGGATTGTCGTGCGCGTCGCCGATGAGGGTGATGACCGCGGGGTCGACGCCGGTGGTCGCGGGCTCGCCGACCGCGTCATCCTGCTGGGAATCGGGGCGCTCGAGGTCGGAGACCGCGTTGCCGTCCTGCACGATGATCGGCATCGAGCCGGTCTGCGCGGCGTGGGTCTCGGCGAACGCGCGTTCCAGGTTGTCCTGGAAGTCGCGGTGGCTCGCCTCGTACTCTTCCTGCGTGATGTCACCGCGGCCGACGAGCGCCTCGGTGTAGAGGGTGCGCACCGAGCGCTTGGCCTCGATGAGGTTGTACATGAGCGGCTGCGTCATCGACGGGTCGTCGCCCTCGTTGTGGCCGCGACGGCGGTAGCAGACGAGGTCGA
>JBDUEC010000100.1:0-8096 GCA_040002655.1 Rhodoglobus sp.
CTGTCCATGATGCGCAGGCTCACCCACTCGAACCCGCGACCGAGGTACACCGAGAACAGGCCGGGGACAACGCCGAGCACAAAACCCACCCCCACCGCTTCGAAGGCGGCAAGCAACGACTGCGGCGACCCGGCCAGCAGGCGGCTCAGCTCATCCCTGCCGAGGTTGTCGGTGCCGAGCCAGTGAACCGCAGACGGACCCTGCAGTAGCGTACTCGTGTTCTGCGCGAGCGGGTCGAACGGGGCGAGCAGGGGGCCGAAGACACCGAGCAGGCCGACGAACACCAGCAGAACGGCCGATGCACGGCCCACCGGCGAGGCAAGCGCATTCCGGATCACGAGGAGGCCGCCCGTCGGGCGCTCGGGCGCAGGCGCACGAGCAAGCCGTTCACGACGAGGGAGGATGCCAGAACGATTACGATCGCGACCACGAGTGTGCCCTGCACGATGGGCACGTCACCGCGCAGGGCGGACTCGGCCGCGAGCCGGCCGAACCCCGGCATGCCGAAAATACTCTCGGTGACCACCGCGCCGCCGAGCAGCCGGGGAATGTGCAGGCCGAGCACCGCGACGGCGGGGCCAGCCCCGTTGCGCAGCACATGCACCCAGAGGATGCGCCGCGGGCTCAGCCCGCGCACGATCGCGCCCGTCACGTAGTTCTCCTGGTACGCGCCAACCAGGCCGTTGCGCAGCTGGCGGGTCAGGTCTGCGACGGTGTCGAGACTGAGGGCGATCGCTGGCAGCGTGATCAGGGAGAGCCAGCGACCGAAATTGACAGTCGGAGCCACGTAGCCGCTTGATGGGAGGGCCCGCAAGAGCACGCAGAACACCACGATCAGGCCGATCCCGACGACAAACGCCGGGATCGTGGACATCACCGTTGCGGCGCCCGTGATGGCTCGATCGAACGCGGTGCCACGACGCACGGCCGCGACAGTGCCAAGCAAAGTGCCCAGCACGAGCGCGATGAGCAGCGCGAAGCCGGCCACCGAAAGGCTCACTCCGAGACGCTGGAGAATCAGCTCACCCACACCGAAATGGTTGAACCACGACGTGCCGAGGTCGCCGTGCAGCACCTTACCGAGCCAATCGAAGTACTGAACGATCACCGGGCGATCCAGCCCGAACTGCCCGTTCACCTTCAGCACCTGCTCGGGCGTGGCCGAGTCGCCGAGCAGAACCCCCGCGGGGCTCAGCCCGCTCACCGCGCCGAGCAGGAACGTGATGAGCGTCGCGAACAGGAACACCGGGATGACGATGGCTATCGTCCGTGCGAGCCACCCGAGCAGCCGAGCGACCGAGCGCAGGGAGAAGCGGATGCCGACGCTGCGCGACGTTGCGTCGCGATGCTGGGTGGTCATCCGCTTCTCCCTTCTTCCGCTTCTGGATCTGCCGTGCGCTAGTTGCCGCTGCGGTCGACGGTCACGCCTTCCCAGCGCACCTGGGACAGGTAGTGCGGCAGAGCGGAAACAACCGAGCTGTGCACGAGAACGCGAGCGCTCGTGTAGGTGGGGATGTTGATCTCCTGCAGCACACCGATCTTCACCGCGTTCTGCAGCACCTCGTTGTAGTGCGGGTCATCAAGCGGTGTCGCCCGAACCTCGTCCAGGGCCGCGATGAACTCGGGGGTGGCCGAACGGCTCGCGTTCATGAGGCCGAGCGGGCCGATCGTCGCCTCGAGGTTGGCCACCGGCGACTCGCGACCGACGGTTCCGTCCGTCGCGAGCTGAGCACTGCGGCCATCGAGGTAGACCTTCTGCTGCCAGGTCGACGAACCGGCCGGCACGATGTCGATGGTCGTCGTGATGCCGATCTTCGCGAGCTGGGCTTGCAGCAACTGGGCGTACGCCTCTGTGAACGAGAACGTGGTGATCGCGAACGTCACGTCACCGTCTTTGTAGCCGGCATCCGCGAGGATCTTCTTGGCCTTCGCCGGGTCGTAGGGGTAGAGGTTCTCGAGGTCCTTGTTGTAGGCCGCGTACCCCTCGGGGAACGGCTGGTACGAGACCGAGCCGGTGCCGTAGGTGAGCGTGTCAACGAGTTCCTGGCGGTTGATGCCATAGCGGATTGCCTTGATAACAGCGGGGTCGGTGAACGGCGCGATCGTGTTATTGATGTTGAGCGCGTTCACCGAGAGGCTCTTGATGACCTCAACCGTCAGGCCCGCCGACTTCGCCTGGTCGATCTGGCTCGGGTCGAGGGTCGCGACGTCGATGGATCCGCTCTGCACCGCCTGCACGACAGTGGAGGGGTCGGCGGCAACCGTGAGGTTGAGCGTGTCGATGTGAATCTCATCCGCACGCCAGTAGTCCGGGTTCTTCACAAGCACGGCCTCCGACTCCGGCACGAAGCTCTCGAACTTGAATGGACCGGCGCCGACCGGGTTGGTTGGCAGGGCCGACGCATCGTTGGCCGCGGCAGTCGGGCTCACGATCTCGCCGTTGCGCCCGGCCAGTACGTAGGGCAGCTGGTAGTCGACCTTGCTGAGGTGCAGGGTCACGTTGAGGGCGTCCTCGACGGTGATGTCCTGGATCTCGGCGAGCTGCGACGTGATGAGCGAGTCATCCTGGGTCTGTCCGCGCGTGATGCTGTCCTTGACCGCCTGGGCGTCGAGCTTCGTGCCGTCGGTGAATGTCAGACCGGGGCGCAGCGTGAAGGTCACCGCGTCGCCGGTGTCGTTGTACTTCCAGCTCTCGGCGAGACCGGGGATCACGTCACCCTTCTCGTCCAGCTGGGTGATCGACGCGTAGACCAGGCTCAGGGTGTTGATGTCGTTGCCGGTGCTCGAGGTGACCGGATCCCACGAGGTGGGCAGGCTGAACGACCAGTTGAGGGTGACCGGCTCGGTGTCGCCGCCGGCCTGCGCACCTGCGGCGCATCCGCTCAGGATGAGAGTCGCGGCCGCGAGGATCGCGGCGCCTTTCGCGGCGGATTTCGTGGCGGTGGGGAATCGGGGCATTGCTGGTTCTCCTTGGGGTGCTGTGTCGGGCGGAAGGTCAGGCGGATTGCGGTTCGAGTTCCAGCTCGCTCGCCGTCTCGCGGTCCACGGTGTGGGTGTTGGCGGGAATCGACAGGCCGAGGTTGCCGCGCAGGGTGGTGGCCTCGTACTCGCTGCGCACGATGCCGCGCTCGCGCAGGATCGGCAGCACGCCGTCGGTGAATCGCGCGAATTCGCTCGGCACCGTGATCATCACGTTGACGCCGTCGAAGGCACGACCCAGGAACCAGCGCTCGATCTCGTTGGCCACGGTGAGCGGCGACCCGACGAACGGCGACCGGTGCTGCTCGGTGAAGTGTTCGACCGTCTGGCGCAGCGTCAGTCCCTTCTCCTTGGCGAGCGCCTTGATCTGGTTGGCCTGGGTCTTGAAGCTCGTGTCGCCCAGGCTGCCGAGCTCGGGGAACGGCGCATCGAGGTCGTACTGGGTGAAGTCGTGCCACCCGAACGCGCGCCCGAACTGCGCAACGTCCTTGGCGAAGTCGCGCTCGCCGTGCTGGGCGGCTTCCACGGCGCGCGCCTCCTCGTCGGTGTCGCGGATGATCGGGCTGACGCCAGGGAAGATGAGCACCTCATCCGGGTTGCGGCCCTTCGATGCCGCCCGCTCCTTGAGCTCGCGGTAGAAGGCCTGGCCGGCCTCGAGGGTCTTCGCGAAGGTGAAGATTCCCTCGCCGATCTCGGCGCCGAGGTTGCGCCCCTCTTCGGAGTCACCGGCCTGGAAGATGACCGGCTGTCCCTGCGGGGATCGCTCGATGTTGAGTGGGCCGACCACGGAGAAGTACTCGCCGCGGTGGTCGAGCCGATGTTGCTTGGTGGCGTCGAAGAACACCCCGGACTCGCGATCGCGGGGGAAGGCACCCTCCTCGTAGGAGTTCCAAAGGCCCTGCGACACGCGAACGTGCTCGAGCGCCCGGCCGTAGCGGGTGTCGTAGTCGAAGTGTTCCTCCTTCGAGTAGTTGCCGGCCGTGCCGCCGTCGCCGGTCGCGACCACGTTCCAGCCTGCACGACCGCCGCTGATGAGGTCGAGGGATGCGAGTCGGCGGGCCACGTTGAACGGTTCGTTGTAGGAGGTCGTGATGGTTCCGACCAGGCCGATGTTCGAGGTCGACAGGGCGAGCGCGGAGAGCAGGGTCAACGGCTCGAGCCGATTGAGGTAGTGGGGCGGGGAATCCGGCGTGATGAACTGGCTGTCCACGATGAAGACCAGGTCGAACAGAGCGGCTTCGGCATCACGCGCCAGCTTGATGTACCAGTGGATGTCGACGCTCGCGTCGCCGGGAATCTCCGGGCTCTTCCAGACGTCGTGCTGCCCCGGGCCGCCGACCCCCACCAGCACGGCTCCGAGCTTCAGCTGCCGTGACTCCTGCGATGCGCTCATGATGGCCTCCGCCTCGTATGACGGTCGCCGATTGCGTTCCGTGCAGAGCGATTGTGTGAACCGCGGGAGCCGCTCGCCAAGGTTTCTTGCGTTTTGTTTCACTCGGTGACGCAATAGGGCGAAAATGACGCCTTTGTTGCGCCGTTTCTGGAAATCGAACGGTGACGTGGTGAGACTCGCAACCATGACCAATCAGCACCGGCCCTGGGCGCCAGCGACGCTGCAGGTGCACGCCGGCTACACGCCGGGCGAACTGCAGAACACGGCGACCGTGCCGATCTACCAGAGCGCCGCCTACGAGTTCGAGAGTTTTGCCGCTGCCCGCGACATCTTCGCCCTGCGCAAGACCGGCAACCTGTACAGCCGCACGGGCAATCCCACCAACTCCGTACTCGAGAAGCGGGTCGCCGCGCTCGATGGCGGCGTGGGGGCGCTTGCCACGGCGTCCGGGCAGTCCGCGGTGGCGATCGCCCTGCTCGCGCTGGTGCGCGGCGGGCAGCACATCGTGGCGTCCAGCAAGCTCTACGGGGGCACGGTCGACCTGCTCGCCGATACCTTCGCCGACTTCGGCATCGGGGTGACGTTCGCGGACCCCGGGGACGTCGAAGCCTGGTCCACCGCGACCACGGATGCCACCCGCGCCTGGTTCGTGGAATCGATTGGTAACCCCACGGCTTCGCTGCCCGACCTCCGCGCGCTCGCCACCGCGGCCCACCGGCTCGACGTTCCGCTGGTCGTGGACAACACCGTAGCCACCCCCGTTCTGCAGAGGCCGATCGAGAACGGCGCGGATGTCGTGGTCTACTCTGCGACCAAGTTCCTGGGCGGACACGGCAACTCACTCGGCGGCGTGATCGTAGACGGCGGCAGCTTCGACTTCGGAGCCCGGCCCGAGCGCTGGACGCAGTTCACCACCCATAGCGAGCGCTTCGGCATCACCTTCCTGACCGACCTCGGCGACGCCAGCCCCTACCTCACCTACGCGAAGGCCAAGCTCGCACACGACCTCGGGCCGGCACTCAGTCCATTCAACGCGTTCCTGCTGCTGCAAGGGCTCGAAACGCTCGACCTGCGCATCGCCCGTCATGGCGCCTCGGCCCTGCTGGTCGCCGAACACCTGGCGCGGCATCCGCTGGTGGCGACCGTGCACCACGCCGGCCTGCCCGATCACCCCGACTACGCGATCGGCCAACGCGACTTCCCGCACGGCACCGGCTCGGTCTTCGCGTTCGACCTGGCCGCAGACGAGAGCGAGGTCGGCCCGTTCATCGATCGGCTGCAGCTGTTCTCGCTGGTGGCCAACATCGGGGATGCCCGCAGCCTGGTGGTGCATCCCGCGACCACGACACACAGCCGCTTCACCGCCGAGCAGCGCGCTGCGGCCGGGATCTCCCTCACCACCATCAGGCTCTCGATCGGCCTCGAAGACCCGGCCGATCTCATCGACGACCTCGACGGCGCGCTCGCCGCCGTGAAACGCCAGGAGGTAGCGGCATGAAGATCGGTTACTGGACGCCCGTGTACGGCGGCTTCCTGCGCAACGTGGCAGAAGAGGGCATGGACGCGTCGTGGGACTACGTGCGCCGGGTCTCGCAATCCGCCGACGCCCTCGGCTACGACATCACCCTGGTGCCGGAGCTCTACCTCAACGACCGCAAGGGCATCGATGCGCCGAGTCTCGAGGCCTGGTCGCTCTCGAGCGCGATCGCCGCGGTGACCACCCGGCTGCGGATCATGACGGCGGTGCGACCCGGCTTCCACCTGCCGACGGTGATCGCGAAGACCTCCGCGACCATTGCGGACATCAGCAACGATCGGTTCTCGCTCAACGTCGTCTCGGCCTGGTGGGCCGAGGAGGCGAAGCAGTACGGCGGCGTCTTCGCGTCGCACGACGAGCGCTACCTGCAGGCCACCGAGTTCGTGCAGGTGCTGAAGGGCATGTGGCGGGACGACCGGTTCACCCTGCAGGGCAAGTTCTACGACGTGCCCGAGGCGGTGCTGAGCCCCAAGCCGCTCGTCGCGCCCCTGATCTTCGCCGGCGGTGAGAGTGACTCAGGGCGCGAGGCGATCTCCGCCTTCGCCGACGCCTACGTGATGCACGGCGGCACGCCCGACGAGGTCGCGCCGAAGGTCGCCGACGTGCACGCCCGCCGTCGCCGGCTGCAGGGCGCGGACTTCGCCGAGGTCGGCATGGCCGCGTACGTGATCATCCGCGACACCGAGCGTGAGGCGCGGGCCGAACTCGAGCGCATCACCACGGTGGATCCCTCGTCGCCCGGCTACGCATCCTTCGCCGAGTTCCAGGCCAACTCCAACCTGGATGTCGAACTCACCAAGCGGGAGTACTCGGTCGGCACGCGCGGCCTTCGCCCCAACCTCGTGGGCACCCCCGAGCAGGTCGCCGACCGCATCCGCGAGTTCGAGGCGGCGGGAGTGAACCTGCTCCTCGTGCAGTCGTCGCCGCTGCACGACGAACTGGAGCGCATCGCGACCGATCTGTTCCCCCTGCTGGACGTCGCCAACGCACACACTCTCGAAACCGCTGGAAGGGCATCATGAGCACACCACCCACGATCGAGCGCTGGGACGAGCCCGCCGGCGCGAACCCGCGCGGCACCCTGATTGTGCTCGCCGGTCGCGGCGAGTCGCCCGTCGTCTACTCCCGGTTCGGCCGCCGGCTCTCCGCCGACGCATACCGGGTGCGCGCGGTTCGGGATGTCACCGACAACGTCACCCAGTCGTTGCAACTCGTGCGCGACCTGGTCGCGCAGAGCGACGCCGGGCCGGTGGTTGTGATCGGATCGGATGCCGGCGCGGTGCTCGCACTACGACTGGCAAGTGACCCGCGCTCCGGCGTCGCAGCCGTCGTCACCGCGGGGCTGCCCAGCGGAAGCGGCCTCATCGCGGACGAGCAGTCCCAACTCGAGGCTCGCTCGGCCTGCCCCGTGCACCGCCTGGTGCTGACCGACCGCAGTGCCATTGACCCGACGGCGCTCTCCCGCGACCTTCCCGCGAACCTCACGCTCCCCCGGCCGGAGACCATCGGCGTTCCGCTACTCGCGTTCCACGGCGCCGACGACCTGGTCGCCACTCCCTCCCAAGCGATCAGCTACTACGACGAGGTGCCGGGATCGCGGGTCGCGATTGTGCACGAGGGGCGGCACGACATTCTCAACGACGTGTCGCACCGCAGCGTGGCTGCGACGATCGTGCTGTTCCTTGAGCAGTTGCGCAACGGCGGCGTGCCCACGCTGCAGTTCGCGACGGAGGCCGCGCGAGCCTAGTGCTCTACTGCGCCAGCTTCTTCTCGAAACAGAGGGCGAAGCCGACGTCGGTGTACGCACCGTAGGCCGGAATGGGCAGGTAGCCGATCGACTCGTAGAGCCCGATCGCCGCGAGCTGCCGGTCACCGGTCTGGAGCACGAGCGACCCGACGCCGCGGGCGAGTGCCAAGCGCTCGAGTTCGGCCATGAGCAACTTCGACGCGCCCTGCCCGCGCACCGACAGGTCGGTGAACACCTTCTTCACCTCGAGCGAATGCTCGAAGGGTCGCAGCGCCGCGTGGCCGACCGGCCTGCCGTCGTCCAGCACGATGATCGTGTCGACGATCGACTCCGGGTCGATCGCGAACGCGGCACCCTGGCGGGCGCGGTCATCGGGGCCGAGTTCGTCGTACCGGTCCTGGTAGACCGCACCGGTTTCCGCATCCATCGCCGCGCGCAGC
>JBDUEC010000101.1:0-8032 GCA_040002655.1 Rhodoglobus sp.
GTCGACTTCTACACCGGTGTGATCTACAAGGCGATGGGCTTCCCCACGCGCATGCTCACCGTGCTGTTCGCGATCGGGCGACTGCCCGGCTGGATCGCCCAGTGGCGCGAGATGAACGACGACCCTGCCACCAAGATCGGCCGCCCGCAGCAGCTCTACATCGGCGAGCAGAAGCGCGACTGGCCCGGCCGGTAGGGCCGCGCGGCACCGCTAGCCGGCGCGCGGATACGCGTACAGGTTCACCGACCGGAAGGTCGCACTCAACCCGCCGTCTGCACTCGGCTTGCAGCGGATGCCGAGCGTCAGGTCGGGCAGGTCGAAGGTCGCGTCGTACCCGACCTTCGTCCACTCACCGGCGGGGATCTGCTGCGGACCGCCACGGAAGAACTCGATGCGCCCACTTGTATCGACGAGCAGGCAGGTGAGCGTGGTTCCCGCCTCGACCGGCGCGAAGTAGACCTCCATGGAGTAGCCGACCCGGTAGATGCCGGCCGCGATCGTGTGGTTGCTCACCGGGATCCCGGAGGCCGGCGTGTAGTAGCCAGTCACTGTGTAGCCGGTCACCGAGGTGCCCGATTCGCTGGCGGGCACGAGGGTCGGGTAGGCGGCAACGAGCCCCGCGGTGGCCAGGGCGGCGGCGACCCCGATCGCCACCTTCCCGCCACGTCGCATGGCGTCAGGCGTGCAGGGCCGCGTTGAGCTCGATGCCCCCGGTGGTGCGAGGGAGCACCTCGACCGCACCGGTGAGGGAGTTGCGGCGGAAGAGCAGGCCGGGCACGCCGCTGAGTTCGACCGCCTTCACGGTGCGCGGGGCGCCATCCGCTGTCTTCACACCGTCGATCACGAGCACTTTGGTGCCAGCGGTCACGTAGAGGCCCGCCTCGACGACGGAATCGTCGCCGATCGAGATGCCAATGCCGGAGTTGGCGCCGAGCAGTGCACGCTCGCCGATGGCCACGCGCTGGGTGCCGCCGCCGCTCAGGGTGCCCATGATGGATGCCCCGCCGCCAATGTCCGACCCGTCGCCCACCACGACGCCCTGCGAGATTCGCCCCTCGACCATGGATGTACCGAGCGTTCCGGCGTTGAAGTTCACGAAGCCCTCGTGCATGACCGTCGTGCCCGGGGCGAGGTGCGCGCCGAGCCGCACGCGCGAAGCGTCGGCGATGCGCACCCGGGGTGGCACCACGTAGTCGAGCAGGCGGGGAAACTTGTCGATGCCGGTGGTCGCGATCCCCGCGCGCTGCAGGGCCGGGCGCAGGCGTTCGAAGTCGTCGGGGTCGACCGGCCCGGCGTTCGTCCAGACCACGATCGGCAGATGCCCGAAGAGACCGTCGAGGTTGATCGTGTTGGGCGCCACCAGGAGGTGACTCAGCAGGTGCAGGCGCAGGTAGGCATCCTGGGTGGACGCCGGCGGAAGGTCAAGGTCGATCTCGACCGTCACGAAGTCAACCGTCACGTTGCGGCGCGGGTCGGGCCCGGCGAGAGCCTCGAATTCAGCCGGAGCGATGTACCGGTCGGTGCCGGCCGACAGCTCCCCGAGCCGCGGCGCGGGGAACCAGGTGTCGAGCACGGTTCCGCCACCGGAGACGGTGGCAAGGCCGTAGCCCCAGGCTGCGCGAGAAGTCATAGGTAAAGAGTACTTAAACTGGTCAGGTGCCCGCCGACCTCAGTAATCCCGTGCTCGACCTGTCCGCGACATCCGTTGACCTCACTCGCCAGCTCTGCGACATCGAGTCTGTGTCGGGAAATGAGGCACGCCTGGCCGACCTGATCGCCGCGACCCTGTCGGAGTATCCGCACCTGGAGATCGTTCGCGACGGGGATTCCGTCGTCGCCCGCACGAACCACGGTCGTGACCGGCGCGTGGTGCTGGCCGGCCACATCGACACCGTGCCGGTCAACCACAATCTGCCCACCCGGTTCGAGAACGTCGACGGGGTCGAGTACCTGTGGGGCCGCGGAACGGTCGACATGAAGGGCGGCGTTGCCGGCCACCTCAAGCTGGCCGCGGAGCTCGTCGATTCCCCGGTCGACCTCACCTGGATCTTCTACGACAACGAGGAGGTCGCGGCCGACCTCAACGGTCTCGGCAGGCTCGCGCGCACCCGGCCCGACCTGCTGGCCGGCGACTTCGCCATCCTCGGCGAGCCCACCAGCGCCACCATCGAGGGCGGATGCAACGGCACGGCGCGCGTAGCGGTGCGCACATTCGGCACCAGGGCACACTCAGCCCGCTCCTGGGTGGGGCACAACGCCATCCACGACCTCGCGCCGGTGCTCGCCATCCTGGCCGAGTACGAGGCGGATGAGATCGAGGTCGACGGCCTCCTGTACCGCGAGGGCCTGAACGCGGTTGCTGTGTCGGGTGGGGTCGCCGGCAACGTCATCCCCGATGAGGCGGTTGTGCAGGTGAACTACCGGTTCGCCCCGAGCCGCTCGGGGGAGCAGGCGATCGCGCACCTCCGCGAGGTGTTCGACGGCTTCGACCTGACGGTGCTCGATCTGGCCGAGGGCGCCCGGCCCGGACTGGACGCTGCGCTCGCGAAGGACTTTCTCGCGGCGGTGGGCGGCGTCGCCTCCCCGAAGTACGGGTGGACGGATGTCGCGCGCTTCTCAGCCCTGGGAATCCCGGCGGTCAACTACGGACCCGGCGATCCCCTCACCGCCCACGCGGACGACGAACGGGTGGCAATCGCCGAGATCACCGCGTGCGAGAACGGACTGCGTGCGTGGCTGACCCGCGGGTAGTCGCGGTTAAGGTGCGGTACCGGCTCACCCCATGGTGGGTCAAGGTGCTGGTCGTGTTCGTGGCGTCCCGCGTGGTCACGACGGGCATCCTGCTCGATTTCGCGCGTCGGCAGGGCGCCAACGCCTGGACCGGGGCGAACCCCAACTACTTCGACTTCGCCAAGATCTGGGACGGTCACTGGTACTACATCGTTTCGGTGGTCGGTTATCCCTCCCAGCTGCCCCTCACCGCAGACGGGCACGTGGGCGAGAGCGGCTGGGCCTTCATGCCCGCCTACCCCGCCATCGTGCGACTGTTCACCCTCGCCACCGGGGTCGACTTCACCTACGTGGCCGTGATCGTGTCAGTGGCCTTCGCGGTTGGTGCCGCCCTCATGTTCTACCGGCTGATGAACCTGGTGATGCCCGGATCTGCCGCCCTCTTCTCCGTGGTGCTGTTCTGCTTCGCACCGCTGTCGCCTATTCTGCAAGTCTCGTACGCCGAGTCGATGCACGCCTTCCTGCTCACCTGCGCGCTGTACCTGCTCGTGCAGCGGCGGTACTGGATGCTGCTGCCGGTGGTCGCGGTGATGTCCCTGACCCGACCGAGCGGCCTCGCGTTCGCGCTCGCGCTCGCCCTGCACGTCGGCCACAGGTGGTGGATGCGCCGGGCAGACTCGTTCCCGACGCGGGAGCGGGTGGCATCCATCATCGCCACCGCCTTCAGCGCGTTCATGGGGTTCGCCTGGGTGCTCGTGGCCTGGGCGGTCACCGGCTCGTTCAGCGCGTACACCGATACCGAGCTGGCCTGGCGGATGCCGTACATCGGCTATCGGGATCTCGTGCCGTTCACCCCATGGTTCCAGGCCACCGAGTTCTGGTCGGGAATCTGGGGAGTGCCGCAGACGCTGCTCGTGATCGCGCTGGTGGTCGCCATCCTCGGGTTCGCGGCGATCATGTTCACCCCGTGGGTGCGCCGCATCGGCGTCGATCTCCGCTTCTGGGTGGCCAGCTATCTGGTGTACCTGCTCGCGGTGTTCTTCCCCCAGTCGAGTACATTCCGGTTGCTTGTGCCCGCTTTCCCCATCCTCGGTGCGGTCGCCCAGCCGAAGTCCCCGGTCTACCGCGTGGTTGTCGTGCTGCTGTTCATCGCCGGACAGGTGGCCTGGGTGTACCTGGCATGGTGGGTCGACGGCTACGACTGGACTCCACCGTGACCCGTCGTTTTCTTCATAGGCGAGGAATGAACGATAATAGATACCAGATCCACTGAAAGGGGACTACTCATGGCAGCCATGAAGCCGAGGACCGGAGACGGCCCGATGGAGGCTGTTAAGGAAGGTCGCCTGATTATCGTTCGCGTGCCTCTCGAAGGCGGCGGACGCCTTGTCGTCTCCGTCAACGATGACGAAGCGAAGGAGCTCCACGACGCCCTCGCCGGGGTTGTGGCGGCAGGTTAGACCGACTCCACAGAGCTCGTCAGCTGCAGCAGTCCGTCGCCCACGGGTGACAGGGAGCTGATGACCGCCTCCGAACCGGCTATCTCGCGCAGCAGCGCGCGGTAGCCGGTCACGGTGTCGTCGCGCTGCGCGGGGTCCGCGACGCGCCCACGCCAGAGCGCGTGCGCCACGAGCACAGTGCCGCCTTTGCTCACCAGTCGCAGCCCGTGCTCGACGTACTCGATCACCGACTGCGGGTCGGCGTCGATGAAAACGATGTCGTAGTCGGCGTCGTTCATGCGGGGGAGTACATCAAGCGCGCGCCCGCCGATGAGTCGAGCCCGGTTGGCCGGGATTCCGGCCTCAGTGAAGGAGCGACGGGCGAGCTGCTGGTAGTCATGCTCTGAGTCGATGCTGGTGAGCACGGCATCCGGAGCTCCGGAGAGCAGCCACAGGCCGCTCACCCCAACGCCGGTGCCGATCTCGATGATGTTTTTCGCTCGGCTCGCCGCCGCGATCACTGCGATCTGCGCGCCCACTGCCGGTGAGACGGCCTCGACGCCGTGCTCGAGCGAGTGCTGGCGGGCGGCCTGGATGTGCGCCGGCTCCACCACGAACTCCTCGGCGAATTTCCAGCTCAGATCTTTGTCAGACACACTCACTCCTCGTTCGGTGCCCACTCTAGGACGGTTCCAACAGCGGTGAGCTATCCTGAGCGGGTGTCATTCGGGTTGACGTTCGAGAAGCTGCTGATCATCGGCATCATCGCTGTCTTCGTGCTGGGCCCGGAGCGGTTGCCGCACTACGCGAGCCAGCTCGCGCGCTTCGTGAAGTCCGTCAGGAATATGGCGAATGGCGCGAAGGACCGGATGCGCGAGGAGATGGGCCCGGACTTCGACGACATCGAGTGGCGCAAGCTCGACCCTCGGCAGTACGACCCGCGGCGCATCATCCGTGAGGCGCTGGCCGAAGACGAGGTGCCCGTCGTGAAGGCCCCGACGGCGGTCGTTGCGAACGGACCGATGGAGTCCGCCTATGACCAGCGAAAACGACTGCTGGCAGAGGGCAAGCCCGCGCCATTCGACGCCGAAGCCACTTAGCGCAGCCGCAGGGCCTTCAGCAGCTTCAGGGTGGTCAGCATGAGCCCCTGCATCTTCTCCCATTGGCGGCCGGTGCCCGGAAGCGCGAGCACTCCGGTGCTCTCTGCGACGGTGCGAGCCTCGACGAAGCGCAGGATGCCCTCCGGCCCGTTCCGGCGACCAAGCCCAGAGTGCTTCATGCCACCCATCGGCGCGTCGACGCTGCCGAAGGTGGCGCGGTAGCCCTCGTTGACGTTGACGCTGCCGGCGTCGATGAGTTCGGCGACGCGCTTGCCGCGCGAGCGGGAGCCACTGAAGATCGAGGCATTGAGTCCGAACTCGGATGCATTGGCCTGGTCGATCGCGTCCTGCTCGTTGTCGACGACCGCGATCGCGACCACCGGGCCGAAGGTCTCGTTGGCGAAGCACTGCATGTCTGGGGTGACTCCAGCAAGCACGGTCGGTTCGAAGAAGTACGGGCCGAGGTCGGGGCGGGCCCTGCCGCCGGCCAGCAGCGTCGCACCCTTCTTCACCGCGTCGTCGACGTGGGCCGTGACGCGCTCGAGCTGGGCGGCCGAGGTGAGCGAGCCGACATCCGTCGAGAAGTCCAGGGCGGGGCCCTGCACGAGGGTCTTCACCTTCGCCGCGAATGCTGCCGTGAATTCGTCGGCAACTGTGCGGTCGACGTAGATGCGCTCGATTGAGACGCACAGCTGCCCCATCGAGGAGAAGCAGGAGTAGACCGCGTGGGACGCGGCCTTGGCGGGCTCGACGTCGTCCAGGATGATCAGCGGATTCTTGCCGCCGAGTTCCAGTGACGAGGCGTGCAGTGCGCCCAGGGCGCGCTCACCAACCTTCGTGCCCGTGGGAGTGGAACCGGTGAAGCAGACGTAGTCGGCGGCATCCACCACGGCGTTGCCGACCTCGTCACCGGGGCCGGTCACGACTGCCCAGAGCGCGGCGGGTACTCCGGCTTCGATGAACAGTCGGCGCGACGCGAGGATCGACAGTGCGCCCTGGTTGTCGGCTTTCTGCACGACGGCGTTGCCGGCGGCAAGGGCGGGGATGATGTCCATGATCGAGAGGGCGATCGGATAGTTCCAGGGGGTGATCACCCCGATGAGCCCCTTGGGCTTGTAGCTGACCGTCGTGCGGAACACCACGGGGATGCCACCACGGCGCCGCTGGCGCCTCAGCACGCGCCGGGCGGACACCGCGTAGTACCGGGTGACGCTCGCCGCGGAGAAGACCTCCTCGAAGGCCTGGCCGCGGGTTTTTCCCGACTCGGTCTGCAGGATGTCGAGCAGTTCGTCCTTGCGCTCCAGCAACAGGTCGTGGGCCTTCAGCAGCACGGCGCGGCGGTGGGCGAACCCGGCCTGGCGCCAGGACGCCTGAGCGACGCGGGCAGCGGACGCGGCATCCGCTACGTCACTCGCGCTGGACTGGGGCAGGTCGTGGAGAACGGCGCCGGTGAAGGGCGCGATGACCGGCTTCGTTGCGGTGCCGGAGAAGGACAGATCGCGCACGAGCTCAGCGCTGAGCGTGCTGGTGAGAGTGGAAACTGGCATGACGACAGTATGCCGCTACACTCTCGAAAATGACCGCACAGGAGCGTGTTCTCAGCCGCAGCACGATCGTTCGCTACGCCACCGGATCGCTGGGGACGGGCGGGTTCGCAACGCTCCCCGGTCTCGTTCTGATCTTCTTCCTCACCGACACGCTCGGGGTGGCCGCGCTGTTCGCAGGCATCCTCGTGACCGCGGCCAAGGTATGGGACGTGATTATCGACCCGGTGATCGGGGCGCGCAGCGACCGCAGCCTCGCGCTGCACGGGTCGCGGCGACCGTTCATGATCGCCGGAGCGGTGCTGCTGCCGGTGTTCTTCATCCTCACCTTCGCGGTGCCGGGCGGGCTCGACCCGTGGGTGTCCGGAATCTGGGTGCTCCTGGCGTTCGTGCTGACGGCGACCGCGTTCAGCCTGTTCCAGGTGCCATACATCGCGCTGCCCGCGGAACTCGCGAGCGGATACGACCAACGCACCCGCCTGATCTCGGCCCGCGTCGTGGTGCTCACCCTCGCCATCCTGCTGTTCGGGGCCGGCGGCCCCGCTCTGCGGGACGGGTTCGCCGACGAGCACGTCGGCTACCTGGTCATGGCGATCGTGGCCGGCCTCGTCATCGGCGGTGGCATGCTCGTCTCCGCGTTCGTGGCGGCGCGCGGCCCCAGGGGCACAGCGGAGAAGTACTCGATCGCGGACAACTACCGCACCGGGTACGCGGCTCTCAAGCGCAGCCAGCCGTTCCGGGCGCTGCTGTTCACCTTCCTCCTGCAGGGACTCGCGACCGGAATCATGCTCGCGGGCGCGCAGTACGTGGCCAGCTGGGTGCTCGGCACCGGTGTCACGATCCTGTTCATCTCGCTGATCGCCCCTGCCTTCCTGTTCGCCCCGCTGTGGGCAGTGATCGCCCGCCGCATCGGAAAGGAGCGCGCCTTCGTCTACGCGTCGCTCCTGTTCGGCATCGCTGCACTCTCCATGGTGCTGTTGGCCTGGTACCCGGGAGCCTGGGTCTACGGGCCGGTCGCGCTGGCCGGGGCAGGCTACGCCGGCATGCAGTCCCTGCCGATGGCGATGCTGCCCGACGTGATCTCGCATGATGCGGCGAGCAACGGCAAGGGCTCCGCGGGAACCTTCGGCGGGGTGTGGACCGCGGGGGAGACCACCGGCATGGCGCTCGGCGCCACGGTGCTCACGATCGTGCTCGCGGCATCCGGCTACCTCGAGTC
>JBDUEC010000102.1:0-8024 GCA_040002655.1 Rhodoglobus sp.
GCGATCGTGTCGGCCGGCGCCGGCACCGCGCAGGGCAAGAAGGAGGCCCTCGAGGCCGCAGGCGTCAAGGTCGGCAAGACGCCGAGTGAGACCGCCGCCCTCATGCGCGAGGTGCTCGCCGCGCTGTAGCGGCATCCGCTGGTCCGCCGTTTAGCGAGGGGCGCCGAATTGTTATCCGAACGACAATCCGACGCCCCTTCGTCGCCCTAGGCTGGGTCAGCAGTCATGAGGATTGCATAGCTGGAGGGGTGGCCATCGTGCGTCGCAGGTTCTCGATTCTCATCGCAGGAGCGGCCGTTCTCGCCGCATTGAGCGGATGCACGCTGCTGCCCGGTCTGCCCACGGCCACCCAGCCCGCCGCCACCTCGATCGACGGCTTCTACGCCCAGAAGCTGAATTGGCACAAGTGCGGCGAGGGCATGCAGTGCACGACCGTCTCCGCGCCGGTGAACTGGGCATCGCCGGCCGATGGCTCGATCGACCTCGCCGTCGTGCGCCACGCAGCTTCCGGCGGCACGTCGATGGGTTCTCTGCTGGTCAACCCCGGCGGACCCGGCGGCTCTGGGTTCGATTTCGTGCAGCAGGGGCTGAGCTACGCCGTGTCGCAGAACCTCATCGACAACTACGACATCGTCGGTTGGGACCCGCGCGGCGTCGGCCAGTCGACCCCGGTGACGTGCTTCACGGATGACAAGGACCGCGACGAGAGCCTGTACGGCACGTTCGACAGCCCGTACGACACCCAGGGCTGGATCGATGAGCTGACCGTGGCGGAGGCCAAGTTCGCTGCTGCCTGCGAGAAGAACACGGGCGAACTGCTCGGCAACGTCGACAGCGCGAGCACCGCACGCGACATGGACCTCATCCGCGCCCTGCTCGGCGACGCGAAGCTCAACTACCTCGGCTACTCCTACGGCACCTACCTCGGCACGATGTACGCAGAGCTGTTCCCCGAGAAGGTCGGCCGCATGGTTCTCGACGGTGCGATTGACCCGCTGGTGGGCGACTTCGATGCCCTCAAGACCCAGATGGCCGGCTTCGACAGCGCGCTGAAGGCGTACATGGCGTTCTGCCTCGATTCGGAGGGATGCCCCTTCACCGGTGACCTCGACACCGCCCTCAGTCAAGTGCGCGGCGTGCTCGACACGGTCGATGCCCAGGGTCTCGTGAACGACGACGGCCGCAAGCTGGACTCCGCCACTGTGGGCACCGCGATCGCCGAGAACCTGTACTCAGAGAGCTACTGGCCCGACATGACGCAGATGTTTGTCGACCTGCAGCAAGGCGACCCGTCCAGCGCGTTCGTGAATGCGGACTACTACAACTCGCGCAACTCCGACGGGTCGTACTCCGGCAACTCGGTCGAGGTGTACGAGGCGGTCAACTGCGTGGATGGCGACTTCGCGAGCGACCCGGCGTCGACCCTCGATCGCATCGCCGAGATCGACGCGGCCGCCCCGATTCTCGGCAAGTACTTCGCCTACGACGACTTCGCCGTGCTCGACACGGTATGCAGCGAGTGGCCGGCGAAGCCCGCCACCCTGCCCACGAAGTTCGACGCACCCGGTTCGCCAGCAATCCTCGTGATCGGCACCACGAACGACCCGGCGACCCCATACGCCCAGTCGGTTTCACTCGCCGGCCAGCTCTCGAAGGGCGTTCTTATCACTCACGAGGGTGAGGGCCACACGGTCTACAACCAGGGCGTGAGTTGCATCGATGACACGGTGGACGACTATTTCGTGAAGGGCACGGTACCCACCGAAGACCCGATGTGCTGACTAGTTCCGTAGGCTCCGGCGATCGGGTACGCCCGATGCCCGTTCGGTATCCGAGCGTCGACCTCGCCCGCGGAGCGGGTTTGATCGGGGTGTTCATCGCGCACACGGCGCCGATCACGGCGCACACGCCGTTCTACATCAAGTGGATCAACATCTCGGAGAATGTAGCGGCGCCGCTCTTCACGCTGATGCTCGGGTTGTCGCTGGGACTGCTGGTCTCAGCTCGCTCGGACGGCCAGTCGCGTGCGCGGTTCCGACTACAGCTGACCATTCGTTCGGCACTGCTGGTGGTGCTGGGGCTCGCCGCTGGCATGCTCGGCGCCAACGTGATCCCGATCCTCCAGTATTTCGGCGTTGTTTACCTCGTGCTTCTGCCGGTGTTGTTCCTGCGAGCTCGATGGTTGCTGCTCCTGGCCGGGGCGATGGCGATTGTGAGCCCGCTGCTGATGACGGCGGTGCAAGGGGCGTTCGCCAACTGGATGTCGGCGGGCGGCGCCGAGCGCTGGTACTTCAGCCCGGTGTACCAACTGGCCGAGCTCCTGTTCAGCGGGTACGGCTACCGTGTCACGGGGCTACTGGTCTTCGCCCTGGTCGGACTCGCCGTGGCCAAGGCCGGCGTTGGGAACCGATCGACGCTGGTTGCCACATCGCTCGGCGGCGGCGTTCTGATGCTTGTGGGCTACGGGCTGTCTCGACTCACAGCGATAAGCGCTGCCGCCTACAGCGGCACGACTCTCGAACTTCTTGGCGCGACCGGCCTTGCGCTCGTGACCTTCTCCTTGTGCGGTTGGTTGTTCGCGGGGCAGCAGGTCGCGTGGCTGCGCGGAGTCGCGCGCGTCCTATCCCCGGTCTCGGCGCTCGGTTCTATGACGCTCACCGTCTACCTGCTGCATATTGTGGTGCTCGGACTTTGGGCCAGGACAATGCCCGGCATCAACGACGACTCGTGGCCGATGATGTTCGGACTGATCGCCGGGTCGCTCGTGTTCGCGGTTCTCTGGAAGAAGTTCGTCGGCAAAGGACCGGTGGAGTGGCTCATGGGGTTCATGGCGTTCGGCCACCGGTCCTGGAGCTCGGAACGGTCGAGGCTCAGGACTTCTTGAGCCCCTCACTCGTGATCAGCTGGAACATGGTCGGCTGGCCCTCATCGGTCGCAACGGCGACGATCCGGCGTGAGTAGCTGTCGTCGTCGAGCTGGCGCAGCATGGCAGCGGCGAGGTCGGCACGCGAGGTGTAGCGGCCATCGGTGTGCCCCTCGTCGGTACGGTAGGCACTGACCTCCGCCGAGTTGAATAGCCCTGATGGCCGCACGATCGTCCAGTCAAGCTCGCTCGCCGCGACCAGGGCCTCCATACGCCGCATGTCGGCGTAGACCGTGCGCCCCAACACCCCCACCACGAACGGCTGCAGCACCTTCTCGAAGAAGAAGCCGCCCTGCGGGCGCGGGTTGGGTTCGGTGGCACTCGAGCTCACGCACACCAGGCGCCGCACGTCGTGGCTGTGCATGGCCGCCAGGATGTGGGTGATTCCGTCGGAGTAGACGGTAACGGCCTCGCGACCGAAGGGGACTCCGAGCGCCGAGAGCACGGCATCCTGGCCGGCGACCGCGCGGTCCACGTCGTCCCGGTTGTGCACGTCGCCGGCCAGAACGGCGACGTGGTCGTGACTGATCGGAAAATCGTCGGGCCTCCGTGTGACGGCCGTGACGTGGTTGCCCTGCTCGAGCGCCTGCTCGACGAGCAGTCTTCCGGTGGGGCCATTTGCCCCGAATACGACGATGTTCTTCATGATGCCTTCCGCTATCCTCTACTTAGTAACTCATACAATACGAAGAAGATATCATATGGATTCCGTATCAACTACCGAACCGCGTGATCGGCGACGCTCCGCCAACGCCATCAAGGCGGGCATGCGCGAGCTCGGCGTGCAGCTTTCGTTGCTCAATCGCCAGGTCGGAGCCAGGGCAGGGGTGAACGATCCCGACCTCGACGTGCTCGACATGATCGTGCGGCATGGGCCGTTGAGCCCGAGCGCGCTGGCGCGGCTCGCGCGGCTGCATCCAGCCACCATGACGGGGGTGCTCGACCGGCTCGAGCAGGGCGGGTGGATCGTGCGAGAGCGGGACGCGAATGATCGCCGCGCCGTTGTCGTGCGAGCGCAGAAGGCGAAGAGCGTGGATATCCTGCGCCTCTATTCCGGCATGAACTCCGAGATGGACGGCATCCTCGACGGCTACGACGAGGGTCAACTCGTGGCGATCGCCGACTTCATCGAGCGCACCACCGAGGCGGGCAGGCTCTCGGTCGAACAGCTCGCCGAGCAGTAGGCGATACCGTAGCGGCATGGGATTTCGAAGCTGGGTGGGCGCTCGTTTCGTGACAGCGGATGCCGTCTACGGCACCATCCTGTACTCGGCCCTGATCGCGGTGGTCTCCGGTGACGACGACACCGCCCTCAGCGTGCTGTTCTACTCATTGCTCTCGCTCGTGATCTTCTGGGCCGCCCACGTATACGCCGGAATGGTCGCCAACCACGGCGTGAAAGACGGCAAGGAGATCGGCCTGAGGGCCGCGTTCCGGCTGGCGATCGGGCATTCCTCGGGCATGCTCTGGGCCGCGATCCTGCCATCGGTTGCCCTGGTACTCGGGGCGTTCCATCTGCTCTCCTACGACGTCTCGGTCGACGTCGCGCTGTGGATCGCGGTCGTGGTGCTCGGCGTGCTGGGTTTCGTCGCGTTCACCCAGCGCCGCAGTCGGATCGTGATTCGTATCCTCGGTGCGATCGGCACTGCACTGTTCGGGCTTGTGATGATCTTGCTGAATACCGCGGTGCACTAAGCGCCGTGCCCGTCGATTCGCTGCGTGCTCGGAAAGGCACGGTGGATCAGGCTCCCTGGGCCGGTAGGGTCGCCCCAGAATGAACCGACCGATCACAGCCCTGTTCGCCGCCGCAGAGGCCTTCCTCGTGGTGGTGATCGGCATTGCGATCCCACTCATTCCGCTCACGATCCTGTGGGGCGTTCAGTACGGCTTCGCGGCAGACTGGGTGGTGTTCTGGCGCGCGACGGTGGACATCTGGCTGCTCGGTCACGGCGTGGACATGACGATGGTTCTCGATCCCGTGACAGTGACCGGGCTCGGTCTGCCCGCCGCCGGAGCCCCGATCACGCTGACCATAGCGGCGATGGGGTTCAGCCTGCTCACGCTGGTGCTCGCGGTGCGCACCGGTGCGCGCGTTGCGGAGTCGCGGTTCCGTCTGCTGGGGGAGCTCGTCGCAGTCGTCATGTTCGCGGCGCTCGCGTTCGGGCTCACCATCAGCACGGAACATCCGCTGGCCGGTCCGTCGCTCTGGCAGGGCACCGTGCTGCCCACGGCGGTCTTCGCGGCGGGGGTCGCGATCGGGTCCCGGCGCGAACGACGCAGGGGAGCGGATGCCGCGCCGGGCGGCCCTCATTGGTTCGAGTCCTGGCGTCCGACCACCCGGGCCGTCGTCATGGGCGCACTCCGCGGCGGCGTAGCCGCTGCGGCCGCGGTCGCCACCGTCGCCGCGCTCGCGGTCGCTCTGCTCCTGCTCACCAGCTACGCGAAGATTGTCACCCTCTACGAGAGTCTGCACACCGAGGTGCTCGGCGGGGTGCTGCTCACCCTGGGGCAGCTCGCCTTCCTGCCGAACGCGGTCGTCTGGGCGGCATCCTGGTTGGTGGGCCCCGGCTTCGCGATCGGAACCGGCTCAGCGGTCAGCCCGCTGGCCACGCAGCTTGGGCCGATCCCCGCTATCCCGTTGCTCGGCGCGCTGCCCACCGGCACCCACCTGTTCGGCTACGTCGGGCTTCTCGTGCCGGTGCTCGCCGGATTCCTCGCTGGCGCAGTGCTTCGCGGTTCCGTTTCGGCGGGCGGCGGGCGCTCCGTGCTGCTCACCGGGCTCGGCATCGGTGCCGTCGGTGGCGTCGCACTGGGCCTGCTGGCCTGGTTCTCGGCGGGCTCGGCCGGGCCGGGCCGCCTGGTGACCGTCGGACCCGACCCGTGGAGCGTTGGGGCGTGGGCCGCGATTGAGATCGGCGTCGGCGCCCTCATCGGCCTGTTCTCGAGCGTGCGCAACCCGTTCGCTCGAAGGCGATCGGCGCCCAACGGTAGGCTGTGAGCGTGCTGCGCCTGGTCGTTCTTATCTCCGGCGGTGGCTCGAACCTCCGCTCGCTCCTCGAGGTTTCGGAGGACGCGGAGTTTCCCGCCCGGGTCGTCGCGATCGGGGCCGACCGCGAGGCCGACGGGTTCGAGCACGCCGAGGAGTTCGGCATCCCCACGTTTTCGGTGGCGCTCTCGAACTTCGCCGACAGGGATGCCTGGGGTGACGAGATCCTGGCTCAGATCCAGTCCTGGCAGCCCGACCTGGTCATCCTGAGCGGTTTCATGAAGCTCTTCCCGCACGGCGTGGTCGATGCGCTCAGCCCAACTCTGATCAACACCCACCCCGCCTTCCTGCCCGAGTTCCCCGGGGCCCACGGCGTGCGCGATGCCCTCACCGCAGGAGTCAGCGAGACCGGAGCGAGTGTGATCATCGTGGACAACGGTGTCGACAGCGGTCCGATCATCGTGCAGGAGCGCGTTCCAGTTCTCCCCGGTGACACCGAGGCGAGCCTGCACGAACGCATCAAACCGGTCGAACGCCGTCTGCTCATCCAGGCGATCCTCGATATCGCCAACGGGCGCGTCGACCTGGCTGCCCTCGCTGGCGCGTAGCCGCTGGTACGATTGGCCCTGTCGCAACTGGCGTTGGGATGGGTGACCATCAGGGAGCGACCGCCCCAGCAATCTCGTGTGGGGTCCACAGTTTCGGCCGTTCGCCTGGGCCGGATCGGATAGTCCATTCGTCCGATCACACCCAAGGAGCCCCCGTGTCGTCATCCCCCGCTTCCCCCGCCCAGTATCGCGCGCGCGACGCCATTCCGATCACCCGGGCGCTCATCTCGGTGAGCGACAAGACCGGCCTGGTCGAGCTCGCGACCGCCCTGGCCGCGGCCGGGGTCGAGATCGTGTCGACCGGCTCGACCGCGAAGACGATAGCGGATGCCGGCCTCCCGGTCACCCAGGTCGCCGAGGTCACGGGCTTCCCGGAGTCCCTCGACGGGCGCGTGCGCACGCTGCACCCCGCCATCCACGCTGGGCTCCTCGCCGACCTGCGCCTCGAGGCGCACGAGACCGAGTTGGCCAGGCTCGGCATCAAGCCCTTCGAGCTGGTCGTCTCCAACCTGTACCCGTTCGCGGCCACCGTCGCCTCGGGTGCAGCACCGGATGCCGTGATCGAGCAGATCGACATCGGCGGACCGGCCCTGGTGCGCGCGTCCGCCAAGAACCACGCGAACGTCGCGATCGTAACCTCGCCAGACGGTTACGCCCAGGTCATAAAGGCCGCGAAGCTCGGCGGAACGACCCTCGCCCAACGCCAGCGCCTGGCCGGCGAGGCCTTCGCCCACACCGCGGGCTACGACACCGCGGTCGCGGCGTGGTTCGCCGAGAACGTTGGTCTGCGCGCGGCGCACAACGCCACTTCCACTGAGCACGACGACTTCGCCGACACCATCGACTACGAGGTGCACCTCAAGCAGGCACTGCGGTACGGCGAGAACTCCCACCAAGCCGCCGCCTTGTACGTGGAGAGCGACGGCCACGGCATCGCCCAGTCCACGCAGCTGCACGGCAAGGAGATGTCGTACAACAACTACGTGGACGCGGATGCCGCCCTCCGCGCCGCCTACGACTTCGACGAGCCGGCCGTGGCCATCATCAAGCACGCGAACCCCTGCGGCATCGCGGTCGCCCGCGGAGCGGGTGACGCGATCGCGTCCGCGCACGAGCGCGCCCACGCCTGCGACCCGGTCTCGGCCTACGGTGGCGTGATCGCCGCGAATCGCCCGATCACGCTCGCCGCCGCCGAATCGATCAAGGACATCTTCACCGAGGTCGTGGTGGCGCCCGGCTTCGAACCGGATGCCCTCGCCCTGCTCTCCACCAAGAAGAACCTGCGCCTTCTGCAGCTGCCGGATGACTACGGCCGTTCCGCACGGGAACTCAAGCAGGTTTCCGGCGGCCTTCTCGTGCAGTCGGCGGACACCTACGAAGGGTTCGACTCCTCCACCTGGACGCTGGTGTCCGGCGATGAGGCCGACCCGGCCACTCGCGCGGACCTCGAGTTCGCGTGGCGGGCGGTGCGAGCCGTCAAGTCGAACGCGATCCTGCTGGCGAAGGA
>JBDUEC010000103.1:0-8020 GCA_040002655.1 Rhodoglobus sp.
ACCTTCGCTGTCGGGAAGTAGCCAGCCTCCGTTCGAAGGCATCCACGCCGGGCGATAGCATCGCCGCATGGGGCAAACGGCTGACCTGGTCGAGATCGTCTCGCGGGGCGTGCAACTCGACTCGGCGGGCGCCCGCGCACTGGCCGCAGAGCTCCTTGCCCGCCCCGATCTCGACGTGGCGTTCCATGCGCGCGTCCTCGCCGTGCTCGCGCAAATCGAGTACGTGGACGCGAACTACGCCGAAGCGGTGGTTCTCGCCGAGCAGGCCGTGGCGATCGCACGAATCGATGGCGGTGCCGAAGCACTGATCTACGCGCTCGGGGCGCGTCTCTTTGCCAGCGCGGGCACGCCGTGGGCCGGCTCCGTCGATATCGCCGACTATTACGAGGCGGCCTGGGGGATGCGGCACGAACTCGAGAATCTCGAGCCGGAGTCGCGGATGCTGGCCGGACACCTGCTCGTGGAGGGCGTGTTCTCGATCGGACGGATGTCCGAGGCCGGCGAGCTGCTCGAATCGCTCGCCGGGCTCCCGGAGCTGCGCACCTCGGAGAACCGCACCCTGCATCCATATCTCCCCTTCATGCAGTTGCAGACTGCGCGCGTGCTGTTCTTCCAGGGAAGGGTGAACGAGGCTCTGCCAGTGGTCGAGGCGGTGCTCGTGCACGCCAATCAAATCGGTGACCCGCTCTGGGCGATGCTGAGCCGGTGTTACCTGGGGCTGATCGCGGCGCACCGCGGTGACCGCGACGCCGCCATCTCGATCATCGAGAACGTGGTGGATGCGTTCCCCGACCCGCGAGGCTATCTCGGTGGAGCGGTCTACACCCTCGCCGCATACGCGATGCTCGTCGCCGGTGAGATGGAGCGCGCGACCGAACTCGCCGTCTCCGGCGGCGGCGGACCAGACCTCCCGTACTCGCAGGTGGCGGACAAGGCCCTCACCTACGACCTCCTGGTGACGGCGGCACTCTCCCGAGGCGACCTGGCCGAGGCCGAGGAGTGGGGAATCCGAAGCCTTCCACTTGCGGCACACCCGGCGGCGGGAGGCCTGGTCGAGCAGGCACTGGCTCGAATCGACCTCGCCCGCGGCGATGCCGGGCCGAGCGCCGAGCGCGCGGAAGTCTCCGCCGCCAGGGCACGATTGACCGGCCGCTACCTCGATGCGGCGCGTTCGGAGATCTTCCGGGCACGAGCGCTCGCCGCCGCGGGGCTCCGCGACGCGGCCGTCAGCGGCCTCAGTGCCCTTGCGCGTGATGGGGAGCGCGATGGCCTCTACGTGTTCATGCGGGCAGCCATCGACGAGCTGCGCAAGCTGGGGGAACCGGTCGTGGCCACGCCCGGGTCCGGGTGGGGAATGCTGTCGGAGCGCGAACGCCAGATCGCCGTGCTCGTCTCGGCCGGCTACAGCAACCGCGTGATCGGCGAGAGCATCTTCCTCTCGGAGCGCACCGTGCAGTCGGCCGTGTCCCGCATCCTGTCGACATTGGGCGTCGCCTCGCGCAGCGCGCTCCCCGGCCAGGTCGCCACCTACCGGCTCGGTGAACCCCAGGACGACCTCCCGCCGCTCACCGCCCGCCAGCGCGAAGTAGCCGAGCTGGTTGCGGCCGGCTCGAGTAACCGCGCGATCGGCGAGCAGCTCGGAATCAGTGTGAAGACTGTCGAGAAGCACATCGGCGAGATCCTGCAGCGCTGGTCCGTCTCGTCGCGCACGGGTATCGCGAGTATCGTCGCGACCACCCCAGAGAGCAGGTGAGCGTGGTCAGCTATCGCGATTCGGCAGTGGACACGGATGCCGCGCTCGCGCTCCTCACGGAGTACTTCAGCTTTCGCAGGGAGTCATTCCCCGCGACCATGGGCGAGTACAAGGCAACCTTCCCCACCCCCGAGGACTTCGTGCTCCCCCACGGCGTCTTCCTGGTGGTGGAGGGTGAGGGCCTCGATGGCGACGCAGCGGATGTTGGCTGCGGCGGCATCCGCCAGATCGAACCAGGGGCAGCCGGGCTGGTGCGCTTCGAGGTGAAGCACCTGTGGATCCGTCCATTCGCCAGGGGCGGCGGACTGGGCCGCGCGCTCCTCGCCGAGCTCGAGCGCCGGGCGCGCGAGCTCGGAGCCGAGGAGCTGGTGCTCGACACCAACGACAGCCTGGATGCGGCCGGCTCGCTCTATCGCTCGACCGGGTTCACCTCGATCGCCCCGTATAACGACAACCCGAACGCGACAACCTGGTACGGCAAGGTGCTCGCTCGGTGAGCAGGGCACGAATCAACCAAATGGTTGAAGCAATCGCTTCCTGGCAACTGGGACTGCCGGGTAGTCGTGAGCTGCTGACCTCCGCGGCGGCCTACCTCTTGACCGAGAGAATCGACGGCCCCGCGGTCGTCGAGATGGCGAGTGCGTACCCGGATGAAAACGGGTTCCGCATCGACGCTCTTGTTGAGAATCTCATCACCGAACTCCGCCTCGAATCCGAATTGTCAGACGGGCCCGACGTTCCGGCGGCCAGATCGTTGTGCAGAAAGGTTCTCGCGGGCGAAATCAGTGAGCGAAACTTTTCACGTTGGGTGCACATTCATTTCCATCACGAGAGCGAATCCGATCTGCTGAACGAACTCGCCCTTCTCGACGACGAATACGACGAACCAGGTTATTTCGGTACCGACACACCTTCGATTCGATCCCGTGTCAGGGACTTGGCTACAGAGATCCTCGGAGCCGACTGAAACGCCGTCGTGACAACCCGAACGCGACGACCTGGTACGGCAAGAGTCTCTGAACTGTGAGTCCGGCGTCCACTCAGAACGGCTGCACCTCGGGCAGCCCCGTGCGCAACTCCACGGGCAGGTGCCCGAGGTCGTTGTGCGTGATCAGCACGGGTGGCTTCGCCGTGCGCACCCGGATGATGGTGAGTCCGCAGTTGGCCTGGTTGAGTCCGAGCCAGCGCCAGGTCGGGGCGTCCAGCACCTGGCGCACGAACCACGAGATCACGAAGTTGTGGGTGATGAGCAGGTCGTGGCGATCGCCACGCTCCGGGGTGAGGAACTCGGCCACGGCATCCGCCATCTGGGCCTCCCCCGCCTCGATCTCCTCAGCCGTCACTGACCCGAAGAACGAGTCGAAGGAGTGCGGCATGTCCGGGCTGGGGCCGGATGGGATGCAGTCCATGAGCAGCGCGCTCGGCTTTGACCCGAGTGCTGGCATCCGCTCGGTCATGATCAATGCGGTCTCTTCGGCTCGCTGCAGCGGCGAATGCCAGGCGCCGGTGAACGGCACGCCGCTCAGTCGGTCAGAGATGGCTCTGGCCTGGCGCTTGCCGCGCTCAGAGAGGGGTCCGTCGGGCAGGCCGTACTCTGCGTCCTGCTGCTCGCCGTGACGCACCAGGTAGATGAAGTGGGACATGCGGTGTTTACTCCGTAGCTGCGACCGGCGCCGTTGCCAGCCCTGAGAAGGTCTTCTTATCGACGGTACCAACGGCCGCGATCGAAAGCGGGCGGCTGACGAGTTCCTCAGCAAGCTCCCGGATTCCCTCGGCCGTCACGAGCGAAAGACGGCGCAACGCCTCGTCGAGGTCCACGAACTCACCAGTGGTGATCTCGCTGCGACCGAGGCGCGACATGCGGGTGTCCGAATCCTCGAGGGCGAGAGCGGATGCCCCGCTCAGCTGCCCGAAGGCCCGCGCGATCTCGACCGGCGTGACGCCGCCGCGCGCAACGCCCACGAACTCGCTCAACATGAGTTCGGCGACCTGCCCGGCTTTGGACGGGGAGCAACCGGCGTAGATGCCGAACAGTCCGGCGTCGGAGTAGCCGGGTGAGAAGGAGTACACCGAGTAGGCGAGGCCGCGCTTCTCGCGGATCTCCTGGAACAGGCGGCTGGACATGCCACCACCGAGGATGGAGTTGAAGATCGACATTGTGGCGCGGCGATCGTCCGCAGCAGCCAGGCCCGCGACACCGAGCAGGATGTTGGCCTGCTCGATCGGGCGCTTCACCACGACGAGCGGGCTGCCGCGTTCGATCAGGTCGGTCGTGGCATCCCGGCGTGCGACCGGTGCCGCAACGATGGACAGGTCCCAGCCCGCGCGCTCGAGTGCAGCCGTGACGTGCGTGACCAGTTGGTCGTGGTCGACGGCACCGGCCACGGTGATCACGAGGTCCTGCGGACGGTAGTTGGCGCGGTAGTGGTTCCACACCGCATCCCGGGTCACGGCCTTGATGGCCTCCGGGCTGCCGCCGATCGGTCGGCCGAGGGGGTGGTCGCCCAGCACCGCCTCGAAGAACCGCTCGCTGGTGACGTCGCCCGGATCGTCGTCGGCCATGGCGAGTTCTTCGAGAATCACGCCCCGCTCGTTCTCGAACTCTGTGGCGTCGAGCACACTCGACGTGAACATGTCCGCGATCACGTCGATGGCCATCGGCAGGTCGCGGTCGCGAATCTTCGCGTAGTAGCAGGTGTACTCCTTGGCGGTGAGCGCGTTGTGCTCCCCGCCCACCTCATCGAAGCTCACCGCGATGTCCAGCGCCGACCGCGTCGTCGTGCCCTTGAACAACAGGTGCTCGAGAAAATGCGTTGAGCCATACGTGAGCGGCAACTCGTCGCGGGAACCGACGGCGACCCAGTAGCCGATGGTCGCGCTGGCGGCCCCGGGCATCTGCTCGCTGAGGATGCGCACACCGCTTGGCAGAACGGTGCGCCGAACCAGCGAGTCACCGGATGCCGTGAACGAGAGTTCTGCCAGGTCGAGTGGGAGGGCTACTGCACCGTTCATCAGCGTCGAGCCTACGTCATGGCACCGCCCCCGAAACCCGGCCGATGGCGCCCCCGGAACTGGGTCACCGAAATGCGGACAAACAGACAAGTCTGTCTGTCCGCTGTGCTAGTGTTCCTATCGAGGACCCGAACCTCTCCGGATGCACCCCCACAGCATCCGGCTGCACAACCCGGTTGGAGCGTCACCGAATGCGTTCCCAGCCACGCAACACCGACCGGCTTACCCGGTCATGATCGCCAAAGGAGACGCTGTGTTACTCGAGGTACCCGGTTCGAGGGCACAGCGTCCCCCGGCACCCGCCAAGTTGCGCATTCTCGCCACGGCGGATCGCCTGTTCTACGCAGACGGCATCCGCACCGTCGGCATCGACCGCCTCATCGGCGAGTCCTCGGTAACCAAGGCCACGTTCTACAAGCACTACCGCTCGAAGGACAACCTGATCGTCGACTACGTGACGTCGCGGCACAACGCGGATATCGCCGCCCTGGACGCGGCCATCGCTGAGGCCCCGAACGCCGAGGCAGCCGTGCGCCACCTGGCCGCAACCATCGCCGCGGAGGTCTCCCGCGCGGGATACCGGGGTGACCCGTTCCTCAACGCCGCCTCCGAGTTCTCGGACCCTGCGCATCCGGTGCGCATCATCGTCGCCGAGCACCGCGACGCGTACACGGAGCGTCTCGCAACCCTCGCGAAGGCCATCGGCCACTCGGCCCCCGGTGACGCAGCAGACGAGCTGATGCTCGCCAAGGACGGCGCGATGTCCGGCGGGTACGCCGGCGATCCAGTCGCAGCCACCGCGGCTTTCGGTCGCGTCGTGGACCGCGTCATCGCCGGCGCAAGGGGCTGACGCGATCTCCTTTCCCCACTAGCGTGGGAGGGCACCGCGAGTTGATCACGGTGGGGGTGCGGCACGTCCCTTCGAAAGGCAGCTACACATGATCACCATCTCCTGGCTCTTCATCATCACCGTGCTTGCGGCGGCGCTCGCCCTGTTTGACGGCATCAGCCGCCTACGGGGGCGGCGCTCCAACTCGCTCCTCGCGATTCTCGAACTCGTCTTCGCCGTGCTCATGCTGATCTCGATCTTCTTCGCGTTCCCGGCACCGCTCGGCACGTTCCTCTTCGCCGTGATTCTCGAGGTGATCCTCGTCTTGATCCTGCTGGTGCGTGGAGCCGGAGCCAAGGGCGTGTCCACGATCACCCTCATCGCGCTGGTGCTCAACACGGTCGTCGTGCTCATCGCCGCGGGTTGGCTGCACATTCCCGGCCTCGGCTAACGAACGAACGGAAAGAAGCCCGGCCCCTGGGGCCGGGCTTCTTCGTGCTCCGGGTACGGCGAACTGGCGGACTACTGCGAAACGCGATCCAGTTCGGCGGCCTGGTGGCGGGTTAGCTGCACGGTGGCAGCGGCGGTCAGGTCGAGCACTTGCTCCGGTCGACTCGCCGAGGCGACCGGGGCAACGACGTTGGGCTTGGTGAGCAGCCAAGCGATGGCGATGGTGGCGACCGAGCAGTCGTGCGCAGCCGCTATCGAATCGAGGGATGCCAGCACCCGTAGCCCTCGCCTGCCGAGGTAGCGCGCCGCCTCGACGCCCCGCCCGCCCGCGGCGAGGTCGGCCTTGGTGCGGTACTTTCCGGTCAGGAATCCGCTCGCGAGGGCGAACCGGGGCATCACACCGAGACCCTGCCGCGCGGCGACCTGGGCAAGATCACCCTCGTACTCCGAGCGGTGCACCAGGTTGTAGTGATTCTGCAGGGCAACCATCGGCGCGACGCCCAGTTGCGCGCTCGCAATCCGCGCCTCGATCAACCGGTTGCCGGTGTGGTCCGAAACGCCGAAGTAGCGCACCTTGCCCGCCCGAATCAACTCGTCGACCGCGAGCAGCGTCTCCTCGAAAGCGACGCCGGGGTCGTCAACGTGCAGGTAGAGCAGATCGATCCGGTCCGTGCTCAAACGCTGCAGGGATGCAGTGACCGAGCGGGTGACCGCCCGAGCGGTGAGTCCCGGGTTGTCATGGTTCTTGCCGACCTTCGTCGCTACGACGACGGAGTCCCGGTTGCGCTTGGCGCGCATCCAGTTGCCGATCATGATCTCGCTGCGACCGCCGGCGTACGAGTCCGCCGTGTCGACGAAGTTGCCGCCCTGCGAGGCGTAGGTGTCCAGGATCTCGCTGGTGGCTGCGTCATCCGCTGTCCAGCCGAACACGTTGCCGCTGATGGCGAGCGGGAATACGGTGAGGTCGGATGCGCCAACGCGACGCTCGCGAGCCGTGCGCACGCCGACGATCGTCGCCGTCTCGTTCGTCGTGGGCACCAATTGGGTCACGTCCATGGATCCTCACCTCCCCCAAGGTGATCTCAGGATACGACCGAGGCGCCCTGCAAGCGGGGAGGTTGCTCGAATTGTTATCACCCCAGTCCGGGGTCGCAGCCCCCAACGATTGTGGTGACTCGCTCGTCTTAGTCAGTGAAGAGAAGTCCCAGTCAATGAAGAAAGGGTGGACCCATGACCGTCGACACCACGACGACCAAGCCGCGCATCTGGCTCGCGGTGGCAGCTGTGCTCAGCGTTATCGCAATCGGTGTGCTCTGGCCGCTGCAGTACATCGGGCAGGTCTGCATCCTGATCTACCCGGCTCCCCCGGGCTGCGGGGCCACCGAACCGCAGTGGGTTCCCTTCGTGGCGATCGGCCTGGTGATCGCACTGCTGTGCGCCGCGGCGATCGTGTACTTCACCACACCCGATCCGCGCGTGCTCGTGATCGTCTGCGTCGCAGCCATCGTCGCCGTCACCCTGTTGGCGATGGCCGTCGTGGGAATCTCGCAGACCGGCGTCTGGGACCCGCCGCAGCCGACCTACATCATCGACTGACCGCGCGGTTCGCCTAGGTCGAGCGCTTGTAGTGCGGCACGCGGTCGTGCGCGCGCGAGCGCAGTTTGGCTACGGCTAAAGCCACAATGGCCGCGGCGATGACTCCGGCCCCGCAGGCCCAGATGAACCAGGGCAGGTCCAACCAGCGTGCGAGATCCTGGAGAAAGTTATCCAGTGGGGTGGTGATACGGGTAATCACCCGCCCCACGCTAGACGTGCAAACGCTTGCCCCGCTCCCCCCGTTGTGGGGGTAACAGATCGGTAACGGTACAACGGCATCAGTTACCGTCCGCTGCGAACAGTGTCGCGACGGCGCGCAAAAGGGCCCATTCCCGAAGGAATGGGCCCTTTCGTCTTACCCGGGCGCCTGGCGAGAGGCC
>JBDUEC010000104.1:0-7912 GCA_040002655.1 Rhodoglobus sp.
GCGACCAGAAGAAGGTGCAGTTCGTCGTGCTCCGCGACGAGTCCGGAGCGGTGCAACTCGTCAACCCGCGCCAATCGGACGCCGACGGCACCACCGTGCCCGATGAGCTGAGCGACACGATCTCCGCACTCGCCCAGGGCACCTTCCTCACCGCGACCGGCGAGCTCAAGCACGACGAGCGCGTCGAGCTCGGCGGGGTCGAGGTCAAGCTCGATGGCATCGAGATCGCCGGCGCGGCCAACCCCGAGACCCCGATCGCCGAGGACACCGGCGTCGACAAGCGCATGGACTGGCGCTTTCTCGACCTGCGCCTGCCGAAGAACAACCTGATCTTCCGCATCCAGACCACGCTCGAGCACGCCTGGCGCACCTACTGGGTCGAGAACGACTTCGTTGAGCTGCACACTCCCAAGCTCATGGCGAGCGCAAGCGAGTCGAAGGCCGAGCTGTTCGAGGTCGGCTACTTCGAGGGCAAGGCCTATCTCTCGCAGAGCCCGCAGTTCTTCAAGCAGATGGCGCAGCCGGCCGGTTTCGGCAAGATCTTCGAGGTGGGCCCAGCCTTCCGCGCCGACCCGAGCTTCACCAGCCGCCACGCCACCGAGTTCACGAGTGTCGACTCGGAGATCAGCTGGATCGACTCGCACGAAGACGTGATGAAGCTGCACGAGGAACTGCTCGTTGCGGGCTTCGCCGCGGTGAAGGCGAAGCACGGCGCCGAGATCGAGGCCCTGTTCGGCGTCGAGGTGACGGTGCCGACGGTGCCGTTCCCGCGCATCCCGCTGGCTGAGGCCAAGCGCATCGTGGCCGAGCGCGGCTACGAGGTGCCGCGCCAGGACGACGACATGGACCCGGAGGGCGAGCGCCAGATCTCGGCGTATGTGAAGGAGACGTTCGGGCACGAGTTCGTGTTCCTCACCGACTACGCGTCGAGCATCCGGCCGTTCTATCATATGCGTCACGCGGATGACGCAAGCCTCACGAACAGCTACGACCTCATCTTCAACGGGGTGGAGATCTCCACCGGCGCCCAGCGGGAACACCGCGTGGACGCGCTCGTGGAGCAGGCGAAGGAGAAGGGCCTCGACCCCGAGGAACTCGACTTCTACCTCGACTTCTTCCGCTACGGAGTGCCCCCGCACGGTGGTTTCGGCATGGGGCTCGCTCGCGTGCTCATGCTCATGCTGCACCTCACGAACATCCGCGAGGCGACCTACCTGTTCCGCGGGCCGACCCGCCTCACTCCGTAAAGGTTGCAGTCATAGGATGAGGCTCGTCGCCACTGGGCGGCGCGACAGATGGGAACCTCATGGCTGGAAAGTTCGTCATCACCAAGGACAAGAAGGGCGAGTACCGTTTCGCCCTCAAGGCTGGCAACGGCGAAATCATCGCCATCTCCGAGGGCTATGCCGCCAAGGCGAGCGCCCTCAACGGCATCGAGTCCGTGCGCAAGAACGCGGCGGATGCCGTGGTCGTCGACGAGAGCTGATCGGCTCCTCACTGCCGGGTGAAACGTGCGCCGCGAACCTGTTGGCGCGCGTTCACCTGGATGGGGGAAGATGACTCCATGTCCAAGAAAATCGACTCAGCGCTCAAGGACCTCATCAAGGCCCTGAAGAAGCACGCGGATGCCGTGGGTGGCAGCACCGTGTCGCTCAAGAAGGCCCAGCGGGCCAACGCCAAGGTGCAAGCTGCGGCGACCGCCTACGCCGAAGTGGTGCACGCCAAGAGTGGCATGGGCAACCCGTTCAGCGACGTGCTCGAGCCCGGACTCGAGCGTTCGACGCTCGCTTCGCTGGCAGCAGAGCGAGACTCGATCGCCAAGGCCCTCACCGGGCCGATCCCGACGCAGAAGGCCGCGAAGAGCCTCTAGAAGGGCCGGGCCGGTAGCGCGGCTCAGAACTCGTAGTCGATCGCCGCGCGCTCGGCGGCGAGCGCGATGATGACGGCAGCGGCCTTCTTGTGGTCAGCGTTGTCGATGTAAGCGGTCAGGTCGCCCTCGTCCATGAACTCGGATACGAGAGCCAGATCCCAGTTGCGATCGTTGTGCACGACGTTCCGCACGATCTCCAGGGTGACGATCTGGGGAACGAGCTCGTCGAGGCCGGCGAAGGCGGCCTCGACCTCTTTGCTGGCCTTGTCGCGAGCCGTGGCATCCGCTGCCTTGAGCTTCCACATGACGATGTGCTTGATCACTGGCTGGCCTTCCTGAGGGCGACGCGCAGGCGGTCGGGATCGACTCGCCAGATGGTGTGGACGGCGCCGTCGACGAGCAGCACCGGGATCTCCTCGACATACTTCGCGTGAAGGTCGGGGTCGTCGAGAATCGAGAGTTCGCTGAGGGTCACGCCGGCAAACTCCGTCATGACCGAAGCGACAACAGCGCGGGCGTCGTCGCAGAGGTGGCACCCCGGCTTACCGATCAGGGTGAGTTGCGGCGACGACACGAGGCAAGCCTACGGCGCAAACAAAAAGCGCCAGGCACATGGCCTGGCGCTGTTCGCTGCTGCTACTTCTTGTTGCGACGCTGGTGACGCGTCTTGCGAAGCAGCTTGCGGTGCTTCTTCTTCGCCATGCGCTTGCGGCGCTTCTTGATGACTGAACCCATAAATCACCTCGCTGATTGCTGAAAGGACACCCGGTCCGATCAGAACCGCGGAAACATAACCCGCCTACTTTACCCCACGTCGGAGATGGGCGTTTCAATGGCGGCAACGACCGCCGACTCCGGGATGCGGAACGAGCGCCCGAAACGCACGGCGGGCAGCTCGCCCGAGTGCACGAGCCGGTACACGGTCATGTTGGATACGCGCATCATCTCAGCCACCTCGGCGACGGTGAGGAACCGCACATCGGAGAGATCTCGCGCCATTCGGCTGTGCCCCTTAGTGGAATTGCCCAGACAGTCACGCCAACCCTGTGGCTGGAGTGCTAAACGGTAACAATAGGGGCTGCTGTGAGCCGGTGTCCAGCACTTACACGGGGCTCAGGGCTTGCGGAACGGTCGCTTTCGTACGATGCGCGGGAGCCGCGCTGTAACTTTCTCCGAGGCATCCTGGATGGCGTGACGAGCCTGGTGCGAGCCTTCAGCGATCCGGCGACCGATGGTCTCACCCACGTCGGTACCCGCCCACGCGGCGAAAGCGGCGGACCCGTCGGGATGCTCGGCATCCTCATAGTCGGCACTCAGATATGGGATGAGCCAATCTTCCAGCTCCTCGAGCGGAGCCGCGTCGAGGCTGTAGTAGCGGTGCTGGCCCTCCTCGCGCACGGCCACCAGGCCGTGGTCGCGCAACACTTTGAGGTGTTTGGACACAGTGGGTTGGCTGAGCCCGAGGGACGTGACAATGTCGCCGACGCTGATCTCCCCATGCTCGGAGTCGGTCGCGACATAGCGATCGAGAAGAACCTGCAGCACGTCGCGCCTGGTCGCGTCGGCAACGACGTCGAAGATGTCAGCCATGGCAACAGGCTAGCCAACGCGGCCGGGGAGTACCATGACAAGCTGTCCGACTGGGTCAATGAGGGGTGGCGATGCGCAGCAAACCAGTCTCGCAGGAGGGCTTCCTCGGGCGCATCCGAGACGGGATCGACGCGTTCGTGGCTGCGACGCCCGCGCGCTTCGCCATCCTGATCTTCCTCAGCCTCGTGCTGGTCTTCACCCTGCTGTTCTCGCTGCCGATCTCCACGTCTTCCGGCAAACATGCGCCTCTGGTGGATGCTCTGTTCACGGCAGTCTCCGTCATCTGCGTGACCGGCCTGTCGACGGTGGACATGGCAACATACTGGTCGCCGTTCGGGCACGGCCTCATCTTCATCGGGGTGGAGATCGGTGGCGTCGGAGTGCTCACCCTGGCCTCGATCCTCGGCCTGGTGATCAGCCGGCGGCTCGGACTCCGACAGAAGCTGCTGGCGGCCGGGGATGCGAATCCGCTGCGCATCCGCAAAGGACCGGTGGCCGAGGGTCAGGCTGTGCGCCTCGGCGAGACCGGAAACCTCCTTGTAACGGTGGCGGTGAGCGTGATCGCCATCGAGGCGATCATTGCTGTTCTGCTCTTTCCGCGCATGCTCATGCAAGGCGTCGCGCCGCTCGACGCTGCCTGGCAGTCGGTCTACATCTCCGCCATGACGTTCACTAACACCGGGTTCCTACCGACAGCGGATGGGCTCACGCCGTACGCGGGGGACGCCTGGTTTCTCAGCGTCATGATGCTCGGCGTGGTGTTCGGCGCCATCGGCTTCCCGGTGATCTACGTGCTCAGCCGCAACCTGCGGCATCCGCGCAAGTGGTCACTGCACGTGAAGATGACGCTGCTCACCTCGGGCCTGCTGCTTGTGCTCGGGGCGCTGGCGTACTTCGTGCTCGAGTTCAACAACCAGCGAACGTTCGCCGGCCTCGACCCCGGCCAGCGCATCCTGCAGAGCTTCTTCATGTCCACCATGGCGCGGTCGGGTGGCTTCGCGACGATCGACCCATCCCAGCTCGACGGATCGAGCCTGCTGGTCACCGACATGCTCATGTTCATCGGCGGCGGCTCTGCGTCGACCGCCGGCGGAATCAAGGTCACCACCCTGGCCGTGCTGTTCCTGGCCGCGTTCGCCGAGGCTCGCGGCAACGACGAGATGGAGGCGTACGAGCGCCGCATCCCGCAGGACGTGCTGCGCCTGGCGGTGAGCGTCGTGCTCTGGAGTGCCACAACGGTGGCCGCGGCATGCATCGTGCTGCTGCTCATGACCGATGAGCCCCTTGACTACGTTCTGTTCGACGTGATCAGCGCCTTCGCGACCTGTGGCCTGTCCACCGGGTTCACCCAACACGCCTCTGAACCCGCCCAGTACGTGCTGGCTGCCACCATGTTCTTCGGGCGCGTTGGTACGGTGACTCTCGCAGCCGCACTCGCGGCGAGCCAGCGCAGGCAGTTGTTCACGAGAGCAGAAGAGAGGCCGATCGTTGGTTGACACATCTTTGATGGGCGCAGCACATGGTTGACAAGATCCCCCACAACGCACCCGTGCTCGTCATCGGACTCGGCCGATTCGGTGCCGCGACGGCGGGCCAGCTGCAGCGCCTCGACCGCGAGGTGCTCGCCATCGACGAGGATCTCGGGCTCGTGCAGAAGTGGTCGGAGCGGGTGACGCACGCGGTGCAAGCGGATGCCCGCTCCATCGATGCCCTCCGCCAGATCGGCGCGCAGGACTTCGCGATCGCCGTGGTGGCGGTTGGATCGTCGATCGAGGCCAGCGTGCTGATCACGGCGAACCTGGTGGACCTCAAGATCCCGCAGATCTGGGCGAAGGCGATCAGCCAGTCGCACGGCAAGATCCTCGCGCGCATCGGCGCGAACCACGTGATCTACCCGGAGGCTGAGGCCGGCGAACGCGTTGCGCACCTGGTCTCTGGGCGCATGCTCGACTTCATCGAGTTCGACGATGACTTCGCGATCGTCAAGATGTACCCACCGAAGCCGATTCGCGGCATCCCGCTCTCCGAATCCCAGGTGCGCCGCAAGTACGGCGTGACCGTGGTCGGCGTGAAGGCGCCCGGCAAGGACTTCACCTACGCGACGCCGGAGACCATCGTCTCCAACCACGACCTGGTGATCGTGAGCGGCAACTCCGCCGACATCGAGAAATTCGCGACCCTCACCGCGTAGACGCCCCTGGTGGGTCTCCGTGCGAAGGGAGCCGTTGGGCTACGCGGCGGGAGAAACTAGCTGGCGGCGGGAGCCATGACTCCCGCCGCGAACGCGTTTCTCCCGCCGCCAGCTAACCAGCCGCTAGTTGTCGCCCTGGCGCTGGCCGCCCTGGCCGGGCATGACCGGTCCGGGGCCACCGAATCCGTTCGGGCCGGAGGGGAACCCGTTCTGGTCGCCGCCGGGCGGGAAGCCGAACTGGCCGTGCTGGGACTGGGCAGTGCCGCCATGCGGCAGGTTCACGCCGAGCGCGACGCCTCCGCCGAAGAGTCCAGCGGCCACGACCACGCTGCCGACCGCGATGGCGGCGGTCACGAGTCCGCTGTTGCGCGGCGCAGGGGCGGCATAGACCGGCGGGGCTGCATAGGTGGGGGCGGTCGGCGCGGCGACCGGTGCCGGCGGTGCCACCTCGACCGGGGCATCCGCTGTGCTGATCTTCTTGGGGCGTGGTTCGGCCATGGTGGGTCCCTTCGTGCGGCGCGACCGGGGGGCCACGTCTGCGTGCCCTCACACCATCGCAGGCGATCCTATGGATGCCATAAGAACGAGCGGCGAGGTCGCCTAGCCGCCGGCCGCCATCTCCTTCGCCCTGGCGAGCGCCGCGGCTGTCGCCCGGTCGAAGACTGCCGTGAAGTTGGCCTTCTCGAGTTCGGCGATCGCCCGCTCGGTCGTGCCCTTGGGGCTGGTGACCCTGCGTCGCAGCTCCCCCGGTTCTTCGCCCGATTCCGCGAGCAGCTCGGATGCCCCGAGGAAGGTGTCGCGCACCATCAGTGCCGCCTGCTCGGCCGTGAACCCCAGGCCGACAGCGGTGGCCGTGAGCTGTTCGATCAGGTAGAACACGTACGCCGGACCAGACCCCGAGATGGTGGACAGCGCGTCGATCTGGCTCTCCGGAATCTCCAGCACCGAGCCGACGGTGCCGAACAGGGCGCGCACCGTGGCGGCCGCTTCGTCCGTCGCGCGCGAGCCCGCGCTTACCCCGGTGACCCCCCGGCCGACGATCGACGGGGTGTTCGGCATGGCTCGGAACACGACCTGCGGCACCAGCGCCTCCATGGTCGCCGTGGTGACGCCGGCCGCGACGCTCACCACGATCGCCCCCGGGTCGATGGATGCCGCGAGGTCGGCCAGCACGTCCGGCACCATCGCAGGCTTCACGGCAACGATCACGATGCCCGCCCCGGCGACTGCCAGGTGGTTGGCCCGCGGCTCGGTGTCACTCGCCAGCGACGTGACGCCGTCGCCCGTGATCGCGGCCGCCTTGGCCGTGGTGCGGTTCGTGACCCGGATGCCGCCATCCACGCTCACGCCCGGCTTGAGCAGCCCGGACAGGATGGCTCCGCCCATGGAGCCGGTGCCGATGATCGCGATGGACGGAAGAATTGTGTTCACAGCAGCATCCTAGGATTGTGCGCATGAGTGCATCGGGCGGAAGCAAGGCGATCATCGCGGCCCTGCTCGCGAATCTTGGCATCGCCATCACCAAATTCATCGCGTTCCTGTTCTCCGGTTCGAGCTCGATGCTCGCCGAGAGCGTGCACTCCCTCGCAGACACCGGCAACCAGGGTCTGCTGCTGCTCGGCGGCCGCAAGTCGCGCAAAGAGGCCGACAGCCAGCACCCGTTCGGCTACGGCCGCGAGCGCTACGTGTACGCATTCGTCGTGTCGATCATCCTGTTCTCGGTGGGCGGCGTCTTCTCGATCTACGAGGGCATCGACAAGCTGCAGCACCCGCACGAACTCGAAGTGCCCTGGCTGCCGATCGCGGTACTCGCCGTCTCGATCGTGCTCGAATCCTTCTCGCTACGTACCGCCATCCGCGAGTCCAACCACACCCGCGGCAAGCAGACCTGGATCCAGTTCATCCGGCATGCGAAGGCCCCGGAGCTTCCGGTCGTGCTGCTGGAGGATGTCGCGGCCCTCCTCGGCCTGGTGTTCGCCTTCCTCGGGGTGGGGCTCACCATCCTCACCGGCGACGCGCACTTCGACGCGATCGGCACGCTCGCGATCGGCGTGCTGCTGGTCGTTGTCGCGGTGATCCTCGGCATGGAGACGAAGAGCCTGCTGGTGGGCGAGGGTGCCAACCCGCAGGACACCGAGCGCATTCGCGACGCGATCAACGCCAACAGCGATGTAGAGGCACTCATCCACATGAAGACGCTCTACCTCGGCCCCGACGAACTGCTCGTGGCGGCCAAGGTCGCCTTCGCGAGAACGAAGAAG
>JBDUEC010000105.1:0-7797 GCA_040002655.1 Rhodoglobus sp.
GTCGGTGGCCGGGACGACGTCGTAGTGACCCATGAGAACCGCGGGTTCCCCGGGCGACCTCCCCGCCCACCGGAACAATAGTGAGTGGCCGGCCACGCGCTCGCACTCGAGGCGCTCATGCACCAGCGGGTAGAGCTTCTCGAGGGTGGCGATGAACCGTTCGAACTCCAGCCAGTTCACCGATGTCTCGTCGACACGCGAGATCGTCGGGATGCGGACGAGTTCCTGCAGGCGGGCGACGGCGGGCTCGACGGGCATGGTTCGACTCTAGGCCGCACCGCCCCGAACGTGCTCGACAGATCGCCTCGCACTCACCCGCGCTTGCCAGTACCGTAAGTACCGTCCGTCGAGAGTCCCTGGAACCGGGAGCACCATGCCAAAACTGTTGCAGTGGACTGTGTTCGTGGCTGTGTCTGCCGTCTCCCTGCTCGGGGTGGCCGGGCCGGCGACCGCGGCTACCAATCACGCCGTCGAAGCGGACGCCGCGCCACTCGTGCTGCCCGGTGACGCCAACGACTTCACGTTCCAGAGCTTCTCCGCCGACTACTACCTGGGCCAGGACTCAGACGGCCGCTCCACTCTGAAGACCGTCGAGACCCTGGTTGCCGTCTTCCCGGACTTCGACCAGAACCACGGCATCTTGCGCGCCCTCGTGGACACCTACCAGGGGCACCCGACCGACATCCAGATCGTCTCCGTCACCGATGAGAACGGCACTCCGCGCGACTGGCACGACGCGACCGATAACGAGAGCAGCGGTGACGGGGACTTCCACGAGATCGTGATCCGCGACGACAACTCCGGCGTGTACGTGCATGGTGTGCAGACCTACGTGATCACGTACACGCAGCACAACGTCACGGACTACTTCGCCGATACCAACGACGACGAGTTCTATTGGGATACCAACGGCACCGGCTGGCAGCAGCCGTTCGGCAGCGTGTCTGCGGCGGTGCATGTTCCTACCGCCCTGGCGGCTCACCTGACCGGCCAGAGCGCGTGCTACCGCGGCGGCGAGGGCGCCACCAACCCGTGCGACATCTCAACCACCCAGGGTGATGGCGAAACGGTCTTCAGCGCAACCGCAGCCGGCATCAACGCGTTCGAGAACGTGACGGTGTCGATCGGCTTCGACCCGCACACCTTCACGGCGCGGGACGACCGCTACTTCGCGAGCCCACTCAGCTTCATGCAATTGTTCACCCTCGGTGGCGGAGTGATCGCCGCGATCTGGGCGCTCATCCTGCGGCGCACGAAACTCGCCGATGGCAAGGGCCGACCCACGATCATCGCCGAATACGCCCCGCCGAAGGGTGACGGCATCTTCACTGACGCCGTGGTGCTGCAGAAAACCACCCGTGCGGCTGCGGCGAGCTTCATCGATCTCGCCGTCAACGGTAACATCAGGATCATCGAGAACGAGTCCACATCCTGGTTCTCCAAGAAGCCGGAGTACACGCTGCAGCTGCTCAACGGCGAAGGGCTGGACGCCGAATCCTGGCAGGTGGTGACCGCCCTGTTCGGCTACGCCCCGGTCGTCGGCGCGCAGTACACGATGTCGTCAACGGATGTCGCCCTCAGCGCGCGGGTACGTGCAATGGTGGCCGCCGCGAAGGCCGGCGCCGTCACGGGCGGATGGGTGAAGAAGGTGCGGTTCGGCACTTCGTTCTTCCCGCTTCTCATCGCGATCCTGTCGGTGATCGGGGCCGTGTTCCTGGCGATCGGGATGACTGGGCTCGCGTTCGGCGGCATCATCCCGTTCCTCGTCGTGGTGCCGGTGGTCGTCGCCGCACTCATCGTGTTCAGCACGGCATCGCGAAAGCCTCTTACCGATCAGGGCGCAGAGCTGCGGGACCATCTCAAGGGTCTTGAACTGTTCATCAAGGTGGCCGAACAGGACCGCCTGAAGGTGCTGCAGAGCCCGGAGGGCGCGGAGCGCACCCCGGTGGCCGTGGGCGACCCCGCCCAGGTGCTCAAGGTGTACGAGAAGCTCCTGCCCTACGCCGTTCTCTTCAGCCTCGAGAACCGGTGGGCGCAGGAACTCGGCAAGTTCTACACGGATGCCGCGCCCGACTGGTACTCCGGCTCGACCGCGTTCAACGCAGCGGTGTTCGCCTCGAGCATCAGCTCGATCTCGAGCACCGCCTCCTCCTCATACTCCGGGAGCTCGGCGAGCAGCTCCAGCGGTGGCTCCGGTGGTGGCGGTTCCTCGGGCGGCGGCGGTGGTGGCGGCGGCGGTGGCGGCGTTTGAGCCGGCCGGCCGGCTGGCGCATCGCGGCGTTCTACAGGCTGCCGCTGAGAATGAAGTAGCCCGCGAAGCAGGCCGCGCTCAGCAGGATGAGGCCCCACAGCGGAGCTCCCCAGCTGCGCGTGCCGCGGGCGATCCGCACGAGGTAGACCAGCGTCGTGATCACGAGCGCGGCACCGCCTCCGAACAGGGCGATCCAGAATCCCGCCGAGGCGTTGTCCGTGTCGAGCTGAACAGCGGTTTCGTACAGGGTGTAGACCGCGAGGAAGCCCACGAGCAGCTCTACGACAATGATCACGATGCCGACGAGCACGTCGAGCATGCGGTCGGGGCCTTCGAGCTTCCTTCGGCCGCGCATGAGGTTCGCGCCGGCGAAGTTCTGATTGAGAGTCATGCGCTACTTCGCCGCGCCGGCCGCCCAGTCCACGACCACCTCGTTGGGCCCGTCGGGGCCGAGCTTCGCGTGAAGCTTTGACCCAGGGTAGAGCAGCGGCAGCGCGGAGGCGGGCACGGCATTGCCGACCTGGATCTGGTACGGCGTATCGACCCCCTCGGCCACGGTGAGGGTGAGTGCCTGCACGGGGTCTCCCTTGGCGTTCAGCACGCCGATCGGTTGGTTCGCGACGAGAACGACCACGATGGGCTTTCCAGTCGCGAGGATGTCTGCGGCGCTGCCCTTGCCGGTCGACTCGGGCAGTCGCACCTGCGGCGGCTCGGTGGCGAAGTCGATGGCGACCTTGCTGTGATCCGCCGGATCGACGCGCACCGCAACCACCACACCGGCCTGCTGCAGCTGGGGGATGGTGATCTCCTGCACCCGCTGAATGACGGTGGCCTGGAACGGCGCCTGCCCGTCGAGCATCACGTTGAGAGTGAACGTGCAGGTGCGCTCGGTGAGTCCGTTACCGATGCTGATCGTGGTGCCGGAGAGGGCGAGTCCGAGGATCTCCGCGCGACCAAGGGTGCCGGTGGCGAGCAACTGCTCGTCGACTCCGCCGGTCAGATCGCGGAAGCCTTTGGCAATGCTGTCGAACAGGCCCATAGTTCGCGTCCCTTCGCTGGCGTCGTCGCGCCATAGCGTACCGCCTGAGTCTGGCCGGCGGTAGCGCCCCGGTTCAAACTCCCGGCGATCGGAGCGCGAACGTATGGTGGAAGTGGCCTCCCCTCTTTCGAAAGGCTCGACATGACATCCCTCTGGCTCGCCGACGCTCCGCGAATTGAGACCGACCGGTTCGAGGCTGGCGCGGAGTTCGACGAGGTGATCGTCGGCGCGGGCATCACCGGGCTGGTCACGGCGCTGCTGCTCGCCCGGGCCGGTCGCCGAGTGGCGGTGGTCGAGGCCCGGTTCATCGGCGCGGCGGCGACCGGCAACACCACGGCGAAGCTGACCCAGCTGCAGGGAACCCACCTTCAGAAGATCAAGCAGAGCATGTACCAGGCCGTCGTGCAGGCGTACGCCGATGGCAACCGCGAGGCCTTCGAGTGGATGACGCACTACCTCACCGACCGCGGGGTGGCGGTCGATCGCCGCGATGCCATCACCTATGCGACCACGGCGGACGGCGCAGCACGGGTGCGCACCGAGTACGAACTCGCCCGGTCGGTCGGCCTCGACGTGCAGCTCGAGGCGGATGTCGCCCTCCCGTTCCCCACGACCGCGGCCGTTGTGCTGGCGGACCAGGCCCAGTTCAACCCGATGGAGGTGCTCGCTGCCCTCGCGGCCGACTTCCGCGCTCTCGGGGGACGGATCTTCGAGGGTGCACGGGTTACCGCGGCACGGGCGAGTGACCCGGTGCGCGTGACGACGTCGCTCGGCGAACTGCACGGTAGGCACCTCGTTCTGGCCAGCGGAGTGCCGATGCTCGACCGGGGGCTCTACTTCGCCAAGCTCCGCGCCCATCGCAGCTACGCGTTGGCCTTCGACCTGCCGGAGAGCAAACTGCCGCACGGCATGTACCTGAACGCCGAGAGTCCGACACGGAGCATCCGCACCTATCGCGGTCGGCTCATCACGGGAGGCAATGGCCACCCGGTCGGTCGCAGCCCGTCCCCGGCGGCCGCCATTGCCGAGCTCGAGCGGTGGAGCCAGGTTCACTGGCCGGGCGCGGCGCTCGCCGCAACCTGGGCCGCCCAGGATTACATCGCGCCGCACCACGTGCCGTTCGTGGGAAGGCTGCCGCGCGGTCGCGGCCGCATCTTCCTGGCCACCGGGTACGACAAGTGGGGCATGACGAACGGCGTGGCCGCCGCCATGACCCTCGTCGCGGACATCCTCGGCGCACGGCACACCGACTGGCAGCGCGTGCTGCGTCATCGCGTCACCATGCCCCGTGCGCTCGCCACCGGCATCGGCGACAACGCCGCCGTCGGTTGGTGGTACGCGAAGGGCTACGCCCGCGCACTCTCCACGCGACTCCCCGCCGGGGATCCACCGAACGGGTCGGCGGTCGTCGGCAGGGTCGGCGTGCTGCCCGCCGGGCGAGCGACCGTGGACGGCGTCACGTGCGCGGTTTCGCTGGTGTGCCCGCACCTGTATGCGGCCCTGGGCTGGAACGACGGCGAGAAGTCCTGGGACTGCCCCGCGCACGGCTCCCGGTTCGCGGCCGACGGTTCGCGGCTCGAGGGGCCGGCCACGGGCGACCTCAGGCGGCTCGGCTAGGGTGGGCAGAATGGCGCACACGGGGAAAGACACATCTGCAGCGGTCACCCCGATCACCCGCGGATCCGGTGACGAGCTGGTCGGCGAGACCCCGTCCGCCTGGCGGCGCCTGCTCGCCCGGCCCGACGTTGTGCTCGACAAGGGCAGGCTCACCCTGCTCAACTCCACGCTGCCGCCGCGAGCGGCGATGATCGCCGACCTGCTGTTCGTGCGCGAGGCCCTGATCCGCGGCGGGGTGCAGTTCCTGCTGGTGCGCGACTCCGACTCCCGCCCCGTGTTGGTGGTGGACGAGGCCCACCGGGCCGCAGCGACTGACGCACTCGTGCTTGCGGCATCCACTGAGCCCCTGTACGCCAAGGCGGTCGACCGCAAGACCGGGCCATCGCTCTTCCTCGCTGACGGGCGCCTGTCCACGAGCAAGAAGTCACAGGTGTTCAGCATCTTCCGCCCGCGAATCGAGCCGCGGGGCGGGCTGCGCAACGGTGCGCCGAACGGGGTGCGGCTCGAGTTCTGGGCGTTCGGCGCCACCGAGATCGAGGCGGCGCGCGAGACCGCGATGACCCGACTGACCATCCCTGCCGAGGAACTCGCCGAGGCCAGCGTCGAGCTGTATGGCGTGCGCTGGAGAACGATCGAGCGGATGCACGCCCGCCTGGCTTCGGACGTCACCTTCGACATCGACATGGTGTTCTCCTGGGTGGACGGCACCGACGTCGAGTTCCAGCGGGCACGAGCCCGGCGGATGCGCAGCTACGTGGTGGGGGAGGGCGACGACCACGCCGCGCGGTTCCGACAGATCGACGAGCTGCAGTACGCGCTGCGTTCCGTGTACATGTTCGCGCCCTGGATTCGGCGCATCTTCGTGGTCACCGACTCGCCCCGTCCGGCGTGGCTCGCCGATCATCCGCGCGTAACGGTCGTACGCAGCGAGGAGATCTTCGTCGACCCCTCTGTGCTGCCGACCCACAATTCGCAGGCCGTCGAGAGCCAGCTGCACCGCATTCCGGGGCTCGCCGAGCACTTCCTGTACTCCAACGACGACATGTTCTTCGGCCGGGAGGTCACGCCCGCGATGTTCTTCTCGCCCGGCGGCGTGACGCGTTTCGTGGAGGCGGATACCCGCATCGGCCTCGGCTCCAGCAACGCGGTGCGCAGCGGATTCGAGAACGCCGCCCGCGTGAACCGCACGATCATCGAGCGCCGGTTCGGTGCCACCATCACCCGTCACCTCGAGCACTCGGCCGTGCCGATGCGCAAGAGTGTCATGGCCGAACTCGAGCGGGAGTTCCCCGAGGACTTCGCGCGCACCGCGGCCAGCGCGTTCCGCACGCAGACCGACATCTCGGTGACCAACTCGCTGTACCACTACTTCGCGCTGCTCACCGGGCGCGCGGTTACTCAGGACCACGCCAGGGTCAAGTACGTGGACACCACCACACGGGCTGGTCTCGAGCTCATGGAGTCGCTGCTCGCGAAGCGCTCCTACGACATGTTCTGCCTCAACGACGGCAGCTTCCCCGAAGTCTCTGACGAGGAGCGCGCACACGCCGTGCGCTCGTTCCTGGAGCGCTACTTCGCCATCGTCGCGCCGTGGGAGCAGTCCACCGCCCGCTCAGACGTGCAAGTCGGCTGACCGAGCTAGACCGTCGGCAGCTTCGCCTCGTGCTTGGCGGGAACCTTCGCGGCCGTGACGATGTCGATCGGCACCGTGAGCACCGTCTCCACGTCTACTGCGAACGCGGGCGCCGGGGCGATTCGCACGCCCTCGCGGCGCAGGATGCGGTCGGTCTCATCCGCTGAGACGTAGCTCACCATGGCCGACTGGCCGATCGGTACCACGGAGTGCAGCACGGTGTCGTCGAACACGTGCACGAGGTTGAAGGCCTGGGCGCCGTTGCGGGCGCGGGTGCCACCGACCGGCACGTTCAGGTCCTGGGTGTAGCAGGTCGCGCTGGCGACGGAGACCGGGATGCCGGCGAACATTGCGGTCGATGAGTAGTGCAGGTGCCCGGCGATGATCGACCGCACATCGGAGCCGCGCAGCACCTCGGCGAGCCCCGCCTGGTCGCGCAGCTCCACGAGAACGGCGAGGTCGAGCACGCTCGGGATGGGCGGGTGGTGCATCGCAAGAATGGTTCCGTGTGGCGCGGGGGAGCTCAGTTCCTCGGCGAGCCAGTCCAACTGGTCATGGGTGATCTCGCCGTAGTGGTGGCCGGCCACACTGGAATCGAGTGCGATGATCCGCAGGCCGTTCACGTCGTAGACCCGGTCGACCGGGGCGGTGCCCGGTCCCTGGCCGAGCAACTGCTGCCGGAAGGCGCTGCGGTCGTCGTGGTTGCCCATGACCCAGATCACCTCGGCGCCGAGCCGAGCCGCCGCGGGATCCACGACCGCCCGCAGGCGGCGGTAGGCCCCTGCGTCACCGGTATCGGCCAGATCGCCGGTGAATACGATCGCTTCGGGGCGGGCGCCCGAGGCCTCCAGCTCATCGAACAGCTGCACGAGGTGGCGCTCACTGTCCACCGAGCCATAGAGGTCACCGTCAGCGACGAAGTGGGTGTCGCTCAGGTGGAGTATGAAGTGATCCGGCCGCGGGTATTCGGCCGTTCGGAGGCTCATGCCGATAACTCAACCAGACTTCCCCTGCATATTGCGTGAACGCGAGGTTGCGAGTTGCCAACGATCCGTAGCCCGGGGCTAGGCTCGTGCCCGATGACTTCGCGCTACCCGACCCCCGCCTTCCGCCGCACGGCGCTTGCCCCCGGCATCCTCGGTGCCATTGTGCTGCTGGCCGGCCTGGCGCTACTCGACAGCTCCACCTTCATCGTCATCCGGTATGTGGTCGCGATCCTCGCCCTGATCGTGGCGGTCTTCGCCTGGCAGGCGAAAC
>JBDUEC010000106.1:0-7787 GCA_040002655.1 Rhodoglobus sp.
CTTCCGCAGAAAGAAAGACGGCACGATCGTCGCCAAGCTGGGTGGCGAGGAACGTGAGCTGCTCGCCTCGCTGGCCGGGCAGGTCAGTGACCTGCTCTCTGAGCCGGTCGAGGGCGACCCCGCGATCACACGGTTGTTGCCGAACGCATATCCGCACGATGACGAGGCTGCGGCGGAGTTCCGCCGCTTCACGGAGTCCGAGCTCGTGGACAGGAAGCTGCACAACGCCGCCACAGTCGTCGCGAGCCTCGAGGGGTGGCCGGTGGTCGAACTCGACCCGCCGACCGCCCTGGCGTGGCTGCGTGCCCTCACCGACATCCGCATCGCCCTGGCCGCGCGCCTCGGAATCGTGCTCGACGAGGATGACGGCGATGTGTCGACCGACGAGGGCGCGATGATGCGCGACGTCTACGACTGGCTGGGCTACCTGCAGGGCGCCCTCGTCGAGGCCGTGGACCGCTGATGGAACTCACGATGGGCGAGGAGGAGTTCGAGCGGCTCGTGGTCGACGAGCTCGACGCGCTTCCCGATGACATGGTCGACGGGATCGAGAATGTGGTTTTCGTTACAGAGACGCGCCCGGAAGACGGCTCGCTCGACATCCTGGGCCTGTATGACGGCGTCGCGCTCACCGAGCGCGCACAGTACGGATTCGGCGAACTGCCCGACCGCATCATCCTGTTCCGAGAGCCACTGTTGTCGATCTCAGAGAGCCTGGACGACCTCAAAGACCAGATTCATGTGACGTTAGTTCATGAAATTGCGCATTACTACGGCATCGATGATGCAGAATTGCATGAGTTGGGGTGGGGGTGAACCGAGTGAGCGCAACTCGACAAACTGTCAGCGCCGTTAGACACAATTGCCCTGACACAATGGGGATAGGGCCGACAGACCGTCCTACCTGGAAACACCAGAGCACGATCGAACATTCGGAGCAGCAATGAACCACTCGCGCAGGGCACTGGCGATCGTCGCCCCGGCCCTCTTGCTGGTAGCCCTCAGCGGGTGTTCCCTTCTCTCCACCCAAGACGCCGAGCCCACGACCGGCGTGCCCGCGTGCGTTCCCGGCCACACCTGGTCGACCGATCTCAAAGACCTTGACGCGCAGCTCACCGCTTACCTCACCAAGCACGGTCTACCGACGGCGACCGTGGTCTCCACTGGATCGCAGACGCTTGAATGGCCAGACAGCGACAAGGTCAAGCTCACGACCGACTACACAACCGTGGTCTCGGTTCCGAACGTCGACGGCACAGTGGTCACCAAGATCACCGAAGTGCACAAGGGCCCAGCCTCGGGCATCATCTACCTGAACGGCCCGATCGCTGTGCCTCGTGATTGGGACGACTCGGCGTTCAAGATGACGGCGACAGCGGATATCAACGGCACGGCAACCGAGCCTCTCCCGTTCGCGGTGCCCGAGACCGTGCTCAACGACGAGGTTGCCCTCGACGTCACCTGCGACGGCAAGAGCATGACCATGCTCGCCCACGGGGCACTCGTCACGATCAAATGGGACCGCACCAAGTAGGTGCTAGCCCAGGTCCAGCGGCAGGCTCTCGTCGGCCGACCACTCCTCCAGGGAGCCGTCGTAGATGCGCACGGCGGTGGTTCCGATCGCGGCTAACGTGAGCGCGCTCCCGGCCGCGGAGATGCCGCCGCCGCAGTAGAGCAGCACCTCGTCGTCGCTGCCTTCGGCGACATCCACTCCGGCGGCGTCGTAGGCCAGAATCAGCTCGACCCGGCTCTTCACCGTGCCCTCCTTGGTGAACAGGTCGCGGCTCGACACGTTGACGCTGCCGGGAATCCGGCCGCGTCGGGTGTACCTCGTGGGATCGGCGCCGGTGAAGGAACCGGCGGGCAGGCTGCAGACGAGGGGGCGGGCATCCGTGTCGCTGCGCTCGAGCAGCTCCTGCTTGCTCACCCAGGCCTTGCGCACGGCCTCGGCGTGCCACGACTCGACCGGCTTCGGGCTTTGCTCGGCCTCCCCCGTTTCGACGGATTCGCCCGCGCGCTCCCACGCCGCGAAACCGCCGTCGAGTACGCGCACATCCACGCCGATCCAGCGCAGCAGGTACCAGAGTCGGGCCGCGAACAGCGTGCCGGTGCTGTCGTAGACCACAACGGAACGGTGCTCGGCGATGCCGATGCGCGCGAGCTCATCCGCGATGGCCTGCGGCTCAGGATGCGTGTAGTGCAACGGCGCGGTCGTGTCACTGAACTGCGTGGAGACATCCACGAACTGCGAACCCGGGATGTGGCCGGCCAGCCACCGGTCACGCCCAATGTCTTTGCGGTAGTCCCCGTCGAACTGCGCCGGGTGCAGCACGATGCTCGCGTCGAGCACCGCCGGCGGGTTGGGCTCGGCCAATGCATCGGCGAGGGCGGAGACGGAGATGAACGGGGAGGTCATGGGGTAACTCTTGCAGGGTTTGGTCACCGATCGTAGACGGAGACGCTGTAATACGACTCTGGGCTTTCCGGTGCGACCGCCGTGGGCGTGACAACGATCTCGGCGCCGTAGGCGAGCAGCACATTGCGCTTGTCCTCGCCCACCTTGTCGGGCAGCACGACCACGCAACGGTAGCCGCGCTGCTGCGCCACGAGAGCCAGGCCGATGCCGGTGTTACCGCTGGTGGGCTCCACGATCGTGCCGCCGGGCTTGAGCAGCCCGTCGCGCTCCGCGGCATCGATGATGCGGGTGGCAATGCGGTCTTTGGATGAGCCGCCGGGGTTCAGGTATTCCACTTTCACCAGCACGGTCGCCTTGATCCCCTTCGTCACGCTGTTGAGCCGCACGAGGGGCGTATTGCCGACGAGGTCGAGCACGGTATTGGCGAACTTCATGGTTCGGCCAATCTACCAGCGGGGTCGGGGGTGTTACGGGGGTGGTGCTTGACGACGGCTCAGCCGAATTCTTTACTGACTCGTCGGACCGCGGCGCGATACTCCTCGCGGGACAGCGCAGGTTCGCCGACTGCTCGAAGCACGACACCGAACTTTGGGTCCACAAGATCAACCGCCGGCTGGTGGGAACGGCCTCCGAGAGTTTGCTAAGCCTGCTCATCTGACTTGATGTTGCGAATGAGTTGATCGATCTCTTCGGAGCGAAGTTTGCGCATCCCGCTGGACCCCGATCGGCTCAATACGAACTTGACTTCACAAACTTTGTCTCCTGAGTCAATGGCAACTCGAAGCGCAGGATAAGTACGCTCGCCAAGTTCGGCAAATTGGCTCGCGAGCCCTACCACCGCACTGCCTCGAACCGAGGCCGCCTCCCGGGGCCCACTTCCCGTCCACAGCTGAAGCCCCGCGCGACCGATCGACAGTGTGATGATGCGGGCCAGAGCATCGGACTCCACGAGCCGACCCAATTCCGGCCAGACCTGCCGGAGGGCGGCCAGCAGATTGTCGTCCACATGCGCGTCCACGACCGTACTCTCGCCAATGCCCCTGTGAATATTTTGCGCGCGCCGCCGTGATTGGAGGCTGCGAAAGGTGTCTATCGTCATCAACACAGCGAACGTGATCAGCAATGGAATAGCCCCCGCAACAAGCACGCCCGAGGAAGAGTTCGCGGAACTCAACACCAAATTCGCAGCGACAATTCCTCCACCAACGACCACGAGCGCGACGCACAGTCGAGTGGCGATGAACGCCGAGTTGGGGCGGGACGACCTATCCACCTTGCTGTCGCAGTTGAGTTCGCGCCTCAGTACGGACCCGACGAAATTCGCGCCATCCAGAAAGCATTGGCTGTCCCGCGGCGCGAAGCACAACACCCGATCGCCAGTCGCAAAAGTCGACCTGTGGGTGCCGCCAAGGGTCTGTCGTGTATCGCGCTGCAATCTCTTGTCGTGTTCGTACTGTGTACAGCGTGTAGGCGAGCAACCCCAGAGCCACAGTTCCCGACGTAATGTTCAGCATCGCCGATGAGAGAGCTTGTGGAGTCTGCGCGTTCACGAACATGTGCCAGCAAAGAACTACGAGCAACAGGCACGTGAACACCAGCGCCAGCGCGAGCAGCACCAACAGCCACACTTGAGCCGCCGGACCCGGAAGCATTCGACGAGAGTCGAGATTGCGCGAATTGACCACTATTCTCCCGTGCCCCCAGGTGATCTAGCTACGTTGCCCCAGTCGCCAATATTCATCGCTGTATCGAGTAACCAGGACGGAAGTCCGCGAGTCCACTCTTGAATGTGCTCCATGCCTTCCACGTCCTTTCCGAGCAGCCCAAGTTTCCCCAGCGCGAAACCAGTCCCTCCCAATGCCAATGAACCTGAAGCAATGTAGCAACCAGCGGACCACGGTTCGGCCGTGCAAGTGTAGTAGGTCGACACGGAACTCATCCCGAACGCGGCGCCAGTCATTAACGGCCCCCCGACGCCCGACATAGCGAGTGCGGTCAAGACGATCGCTACTGAACCTGTCCACGCGGCGGTCGCACGATAGGTGCGTACGTTTTGGGCCTCCAACTGTTCAATCGACCCCGCCAACGCAATGGACTGTTGTAAAAGGCAAGTCTTGCTTCTTGCTGCACATGCTCCTGTAATCCCAGAACTGACGTCAGTCAACGCGTGATTAACGATCCGCCCTGTGAGGTCATTCGAGTTGACCGGATCGGCAGGATAGTCGTAGTCGTTCGAGACCCCACCCTCAACGGGATCTACGGACAAGAACCGTCCAAGCACGGCATCGTATTGCCGTGCACCCATCTCGATCGTCGCGACGGTCCCCTGGTGTTCATAGAGTTTGCGGTTGGAGCCAACCCACCCGTAGTCGGCCTCGCCGGGAGACGTGTTGGCGATTGCGTCATCCGCAGCCGTGGTGCCGATGTTGCCGGTGGCCGGATCGATGGGTTGCCCGAACGGGTCATACGCCGCCCTGACCCCCTGCCGCACGCCCGCCGCATCCGCTTGCAGGATGCTGTCGCCGTGCAGGTTCGGGTACGACCACGACTGCCCACCCGCCACAGGGAGGGCGACCGAGACGCCACCGGGCAGTGTCAGGTCGCGTTCCAGCAGGGTACCGGTGCCATCCGCGACCCCGAACAGACCACCGGCGGCGTAGAGGTAGCGGATCGTGGTTGCTGGTCCCCCTGGTGGGGTGGAGGTGCGCTGCACAATACGTCCGGTCGCATCCCGCAGATACGCAACCACAGTGCCATCAGTGAGGGTTGTGGTCAGGTGCCGATCCGCGACGTCATAGGTCATCGTCTGATCGGCCAGCTTCACCGTGTTGCCATGGGCGTCGTAGGTGAGGTTCGCAGCGGTCAACGGCCCTGCGGTCACCGGGTTCGCACCACCCGGCGCCAACACCACACTGGTAGCAGTGAGCCGGTCAGCGTTGTCATAGCAGTACGCCACCGTGTTGGGGGTGCCGCCGTTCTGCACATCGGTGAAGCTCGTGCGGTTACCGTTTCTGCCCGCAGCCGTATCCACACCACACCCACCGGTCGCCGCGAACCCATAACTGATCGCATGGGTGTAGTTCACGTTCGGGCCGGCCGCACCCTGGCGGATGATCCAGGCGTTAGTGAGCCGACCCGCAGGATCGAACTGATACCCCGACACATCAATGACCGACCCGTCGGTGGTCGTGTTCTGCAGGATCCGACCCGACTGGGAACGCACCACACTATCGGTGACGGGGGCTTGAGAGGCCACAGACTCCACCCACGCATCCTGGGTCACCAGCACATCATCCAGCAGGACGCTGCCCGTGGAACCCGACGTGGCATCCGTGACGTGGAGGGTGTGTGAGGTGGCTGTGGCGGTGAAGGTGAAGGTCTGCTTCGCCCACGACAACACCCCACTGGTCGCCGCTGTTGCTGCGACCGCAGTGCTGTCCGCTACCCCATCAACTCCGATCGAAACCGTGTTGGTGTGGGTGTTGTCCTGATCGGTCGCCAGCCATGCCTCGACCGTGTAGGAACGCCCGATGGTCAGGCCGGTGATTGCGCGGGACGCGACCGCGGCGGTTGTGCTGCTCTGTGTCAGCGCGGCGGACTTCGTGCCCGCATGCGCGTATGTAGCACTGGCGGTGAGGGCACCGGACGTGGCAACCCAGGAATCCAGACCCGACTCGAACCCGGTCGTGTAACCGGGAGCCGCCGGATGATTGATTGTGCCACCCGGGAACGTCCACCCGATCCCTGTCGTCGCACCGGTTGGGTTGCGGGTGATCGAAGACAGGCTGGTGCCATTCACGTAAGCGACCGATTGCAGCAACTGATTGCTCGCGTACACCGGATCAGCCACCAGGGTGCCGTCAAGCTTCACCGTCTCGGCCTTGCCATCCAGATCATAGGTGAAGGCCTGCACGGTCGCGGCACCCCCGGCCGGAGTCGTCGACACACTCGTGACCCGACCCGTCAACGCCTCATAGGTGGGCGTCGTGACCGTGCCCCACACGTCCGTGTACGACACCACCCGACCCAGCAGATCCGAGGTCGTCTTGATCGTGCCCGCCGAATCCGACACCGACCCCACCAGCGGATTGCCGCCCACGGCATAGTTGTTCGTCACCGTACGCGCCGCGCTCGAACCATTCGCGGACAGCACCGAGGTCGTGGGTCGGCCGCGTGAATCGAAGGTGGTGCACGACCATGTTGTGTCGCCACTGCGTTTCGTGCCCACCGTGCGACCCAACACGTCATACACATACTGCGTCACGATCGCGCCACCACCCGATGGCGCCGGACCAGTCGTCGACTTCAGGAACCCGGACTGCGGAGTCGTCGCCGGCAGCCCACAAATCACCGAACCCAACTGCTCCTTGTCACCCCAGTACGTGAACGTTGACCCTGCGGTAGCCGCGGACTGACTCTGTGCGACCGCGGCAGGCAGCTTCTTGCTGGTGCGCCGCAACCAGCCCGTTCCGTCACCGGTATAGAGCTTGAGATCGCCCGCGGTCGTGACCGACAGCAGGTCGGCTTGGCCTTGGCCGCTGAACGCGCCGGGGCCGACGATGGTCTTCAGGCCGGTCCAACCGCTGCCAAGTACGGTGCCGCTGGCGGCGAGGCCACCTGTACCATCTCCGGCGTGCACTTTAAGGGTGCCGTCGGCAAGCACACCGAGCACGTCGTTCTTGCCGTCCCCGGTGAAATCGCCGCCGCCGAGCATGGTCGTGTAGCTGCCGAATCCGGAGCCGATGATCGGGAAGACGCTCTTGAAGTTGCCACTGCCATTGCCGGGGTAGAGCTTCAACGTGCCGTCAGTGTTGACCGCAATAAGGTCGGAGAAGCCATCGCCATCGACATCACCTGGGGCGAGGACAGTCTTGAAGTACTGCCACCCTGATCCGATGACGGGGAAGCTTGAGCCCCAACTGGCTGAACCGTTGCCGGTGCCGTTGCCCGGGTACAGGGTCAGGGTTCCGTCGGAGAAGAGGACGATGACGTCGGCCTTCCCGTCGCCGTTCCAGTCACCGGGAGTCAAGACCTGCTGAACTCCGGTAGCCCATCCAGCCCCGATCGTGACACCCGTTCCGTAGCCGCCAGCTCCGTTGCCGAGGAAGAGCAGCAGGATGCCGTCGGTCTGAACAGCCATGAGGTCTGGCTTGCCGTCGCCATTGAAGTCCCCGGGGGCGAGCACGGTCTTGTAGGTGGCCCAACCGGTTCCGACGGTGGTGCCGGAGCTGGCTGCGAAGGCGTTCAAGCCAGGGTCTTCGAAAGTTGTCTCGGTGCGCAGGTTCAACCCGCCCGGGTCGATCGTCGATGCCGTGGCCGCGCCGAGCCAGGGGTACTTGTACTCCAGGGCGGTCACGATGTTGGGCACCTG